>CAZCKI010000438.1:0-3231 GCA_964498815.1 uncultured Burkholderiales bacterium | reverse complement strand
GCGCCCAGCGATTCGCCGGTTTGGCGGCTGTCGGCGGCGGCGCTGGCGCTGAGAAAGACGAAGGGAATGGCGGCAGTCGCGGGGTCGCCGCGCAGCGTGGTCAGAACCTGCCAGCCGTCCATTTCCGGCATCATCAGGTCGCACAGGATCAGGTCCGGCCTTTGCGCGCGGACGGAGGCGAGGCCGGCGGCGCCGTCTTCAGCCTCGCGAACCGTGTAGCCTTCCATGCGCAGGACGCGACACACATTGGCGCGGATCGAAATCTCGTCGTCGATCACCAGGATCTGTTTGCCGTTCATGGCTGCGCGTCCGGCGATGTTTGGGTGTCGCGTACGCGCGGCAGGCTCACGACAAAGCGGGTGCCGATGCCGGGCGTGCTGCCGACGTCGATGCGGCCGCCGTGCAATTCGACGGCGTGCTTGACGATGGCAAGACCCAGGCCGGTACCGGCCACGTTGCCCACGTTGCTGGCGCGATAAAAGGTCTCGAACAGATGCGGCAGGTCCTGCGCGGACATGCCGATGCCGCTGTCGGCCACGCTGATCTCGATATCGGCGCGGTTGCAGGCGACATCGATGCGAACCGTGCCGCCTTTCGGTGAGTATTTGATGGCATTCGACAACAGGTTGCCGAGGATGTGGTGCATCAACGCCTCGTCGAGCACCACGCTGGCCTCGCAGCCCCTCATTTGCAGTTGCAGGTCGATGGCGGCGCCTGGTTGCGTCGCAACCAGTGCGCGGGCTTCCTGAAGACAGGCCTCGCAAAAAGCGTCGAGCCGCAGCGGGCCGGGCTGGAAGGCGAGTTTTTCCGCTTCCACTTTGCCGATCAGGAGAACGTCGTCGAGCATCTTGGTCATGCGCCGGACGGCGGTATCGATGCTGGCGATCACTTCGGCGCGTTCGCTGGCCGGCATTTTTTCACCGTAGTAGCGCAGCAACTCGGAAGAGGAGAGGATGGTGGTGAGCGGCGTGCGGAATTCGTGCGAGGTCATCGCCACAAAGCGCGATTTCAGCAGGTTGAGTTCGCGCTGTCGTTCCAACGACGCGCGAATGTCCTCCTCCGCCTGCTTGCGGCGAGTGATGTCGGACATGAAGGCGATGGTCGCCGGGCTGCCGTGCCAGTCGACCAGTACGGCGGAGACCTGCACCCACATCGGCGTGCCGTCCTTGCAAAGGGCGCGGAAGTCGTATTTGGGCTCGGTCATTTCGCCGCGCAGGCGCCGCTGGTGGTTTTCGAGCACCACCGGCAGGTCGTCCGCATGTACGGTGTGGCGGAAATCGCTGCCGATGATTTCCTCGGCGGTGTAACCCAGCAGGGACAGGAAGGCCGGGTTGGCAAAGATGAATTTGCCCTCCTGCACCACCGTCATGCCTTCGGTGACGTTGTCCACCACCGACTGGTACTGCTCCTTGGCCAGGTGCAGACTTTCTTCGAGTTCCTTGCGCGCGGTGATGTCCATGCTCACCCACACAGTGCCCTGCGAAAGATTGCCGGCGTTGACGGCGCGGCCGCATAAATAGGCCCAGAACCAGCTGCCGTCCGAGCGCCGCATTTTCTGTTCGGTCTCGAACACCAGGCCGCGAACGGCGGCGTCGTTTACCGCCGCGCCCATCTTCAGGTACGCCTCGCGGGTGGGGAAGTATTTGTCGAGCGCGTGACCGCTGTAATTGATTTCCTTGCCGCGGAAAATCTGCATCATGGCGCGATTGGACCATTGCACACGGCCCTCCGGGCTCAGGAAGGCGATGCCGATAATCGAGTTTTGCAGGATGGTCTCGCGCTCGGCCAGGTTTTGCGTAAGGCTGTCTTCGAGATGCTTGCGGTCGGTGATGTCGGTCACGAAGGAAAGCGTGGCGGGGCGGCCGTCCCATTCGATGACCACCGCCGAGATCTCGACCCAGGTCGCGCGCCCGGCCGGATCGCACAGGCGAAAGCGAAAGCGCGGCTCCACGTGTTGCCCGCGCAGGCTGCGCTGATAGTGGTCGAGCAGGGCGGCGCGGTCGTCGGCATGGACGGTTTCCGCAAAAGCCATGCTGCGCAATTCATCGAGACCGCGGCAGGTGAGGTGCTCGATGCGCGGATTGGCGAAGACGATGCGCCCGGCCTGCACCACCAGGATGCCTTCGCTGGCGTTGTCGATCACCTGGCGCAGGCGCTGCTCGGAGTTGCGCAATGCGTTCTCGGCGATGCGTCGCGCCGAGATGTCGCGAATGAAGGTGCCGAACAGGGTGCGGCCTTCCAACTGGATCGGCCATACCGTAAGTTCGATCGGCAACAGCCGGCCGTTTTTGCAAAGCGCGGTCAGCTCCACCTGCTTGTACTGCAGCGTGGGATGGTGGATGCTCTGAAAGTCTGAGCCGTCCTGGGTGGCGTCCTGCGGCGGGATCACCAGTTCCGAAAGGCAACGCCCGATGGCCTCGTCGGTCTTCCAGCCGAACATGGCTTCCGCGCCACGGTTCCAGGTCGCCACGTGTCCGTCGGCATGCATGGTAACGACGGCATCGGTGGACACCTCCAGCAACTGGCGAAACATGGCCTCGTCATTGCGCGCGGGGGATACGTCTTGCGCCGGTGCGGGCGCCAGGTCGAGGCGGAGTGCTGCGCTGACGGCGGTGCTGTTCACGTTGATCGGGACTTTCCCGCGGCGGAAATCGCCCGCTTGACGAAAGCCTTGCGGTCGGCCGGATTTTCGATTTCATCGGCGATGAGGAGGTAGAGCTCTCCTTCGTCGCGCGCCTTGGCCGCGGCTCTTTTCACCACCACCGCCGCGACCGCGCCGATGTGCGGTGAAAGGCGGCGCTCGGCCCTTTCCAGAACGGCCGCATCGAAACGCGACAGTGCCAGCCGGGTATTGCTGGCCACCGGGTTGCCCAGCGGCGACGAGGGCGGCTGGGTGGTGTTCTTGATGCGGCGCGTAAAGGTGGCGCGCTCCTGCTCGTCTTCGATTTCGAGCGCCATGCTGTCGATCAGCGCATCGATGCTGCGCGCCTGCTTGGCCGCTTTCTTCACCAGCACCGATGCGAGCGGCCCGATGCGTTGTGCGAGCTGGCTCTCGATGCTGCTGAGCAGTGCGGGGTCGATCGGCGCCGACGAAGGCTGCTTGAGCAGCTGTGACACGGGCAGCGTGCGGGTACGCGGTTCGAAGGCGCTTGCCATCGGGATCGGCAAACCGGACAGCGCTGCCTTGAATTGTTCGGTGCTTTGCGGACGCTTGCGTTCGTCGGGGTCCAG
>CAZCKI010000437.1:0-3237 GCA_964498815.1 uncultured Burkholderiales bacterium | reverse complement strand
TCGGGTGGATGCACATTTTTACGCGCACATCGACCAAGGTGTCGATGTCCCAGGCCGAAGCATGGCAGACGACCTCGCGGTCTTTGGGCTTGACCAGCAGGGAGCGTTCCCAGAAGGTGGTCGGCAGCGCTTCCATGCCCAGCGATTTGTAGAAACCCTCGCCGTAACGCACCATCTCGACCGCACTGGTGTTGCGCGCCTTCAAGACCGCGCTGAGATCAAAGCCTCCACCGGCATCGGCGGGTTTCAGCAGTGGGTAAATATTGTCCCAGGTCTGGCTCCACATATTGCCGAGCAGATGCGCGGGGATAGCGCCATCGGCTGGCACCACGTCCGGTCCGTAGGTCTGGCGCAGCTTGTAGCGGGTATAGGTATGCAGCGAGTCGTACAAGGGCTTCACTTGCAGCCACAGACGCTCCATCTCGGCGGAAAACTGCGCGGGCGTCATATCGTATTGCGAACGCCAGAACGCGCCGGTATCGGCAAAGCCCATTTCGCGCGCGCCCTGGTTCGACAGGAGCACGTACTCCGCATAGCGCTGCTTGTAGGCCGGCGACTGCGCATGCCAGCCCAGCCAGGCATCCTTCAACTGCGCCGGGTCGCGGCTGGTGGCG
Source organism: uncultured Burkholderiales bacterium (assembly GCA_964498815.1). Lineage (GTDB taxonomy): Bacteria > Pseudomonadota > Gammaproteobacteria > Burkholderiales > Usitatibacteraceae > UKL13-2. The sequence continues at coordinate 2,623 of CAZCKI010000437.1, read as the reverse complement.
AGAATTTTTTCCAGTTCTCCCAAGGCCAGGCATTCGCCCTTGCTGCCGTCGGCCTTGGTCGGGCAGTACTTGGCCTTGCCGTAGGCGCCCGTCATTTGCGCAGCGAGGCGGGCATAGGCTTCGCGCTCCTGGTCATTCGACAGCAGCAGCGTCAGTTGCATCAGCTTCAATTTGCGCGCGGTATCGGCCGGCAGTGTGAGGCCGTTGAACCGCCGCGCCTGCAAGGCGATCCGGCCGGCCGCTTCCAGATTGCGCTCACCGGCCTGCGCGGTCATGACCTCGGTATCGTCGGTGATGAAATTCTCGGCAACCCATTCGGCGCGCTGCGCATCGATGCCCATTTTCAGGAGCTTGGCTTCGGCCTCGCGCACGAAATTTTCGGCTTCGGCGACGGTAGACTTTGCCGTCCGGGATTTGGAATTGCCGGAGGCGCCCGTTTTCGCAACTTCATCGGTGGCGGATGCGCTTGTCGCCAGGCCGGCGGCAGCCAATGAGATCGTGGCAAGCGAAAGGAATTTGAACGCTGCGAGACGCGGTGAACAAAATTTGTTCATGTGGGTTCCGGGAGGGATGGGTTCGACCATTGAGAAGCACCTGACTCAGGGCCTGTGGCGCAGTGCGAAGGGTGGCAGTCTAGCAAAATTCACTACAGGTAACCCGGCGAGCAAGACCTTGGCGATTGGCCCGCCTCGGTGTTGCATCCAGTTGAACTATGCTACATGCCGATACCTGACCTCGACGTGCCACAAGCGACCATCACTCCTTGCGACCGTATTTGTTCGTGATAAAACTCACACCGAAAGGCCGCACTTGCGCTTGAAATACATAGGCCTTGACGGCGGGATCTGCTTTCACGATTTTCTGGGCCTGCTCCTCCGACTCCGCTTCGAACACGATCATCGCCACGTTATCCCAGTAGTCGCCGTCCATTCCGCCGGCGAGTATCGCCCGGCCTTCCGCGAGTTGCTTCGCCCAGTATTCGCCGTGCGCGGCCAGGGCGGCGTTTGCCTCTTTGTCATCCGGCCATTTTCCTGTCTCTTTCCAACGAAGGAAAAGATCGTGACGAAGTCGCAAGAGGACGACATAGGCCGCAATTTTTTGTTTGTTCCCCTTCGCGTACGCCAGTGGCGTTTCAGCACGGGGTGCTGTTTGTGACCAAGCGAACTGGGCTGTCGCCAATCCCAGCGCGCCGATGTACGCCGCGCAAATTGCGAGTCCGACTTTTCGGCATCTCATGTTTTGTTCCTCCGTGTCTGAACCAGAATATAGTACTTTTCGGCAGAGAGGCTGGCGTCAACGGTGTCCGTATGTAACGAACGTAACCAGCGCAACCGCTATCGCCGCAGCACTCGATGGAAGGATTAGGCGCCGCCGCTGGATGGCAGCGAGCGCGCGAAGGAAGCGCAAGCGTGCGCTTTGACGCGAAGCACGGCTTCCTGTTGAAACTGCGACTTGTACGCCGCGACAATTTCGAGGACCGCCTTCTCGTTGCTTGCGTCGTCCGGGTGCACGAGGATCAAGACTTGTGATCCCTCTCGAACGACTACGCCATCAGCGCCACGCCACTGCCCCGAGGCTTGCAAAACGGTGAGGCCCTGCGGAAAACGCGGCGTGACGACACCCTTCAAGAACTCAGCCCATTCCGCCGGCGTGACAACACCCACAGGCTTGCCCGTGCCGAAGTACAGCGATTCGTTGACGAGCAGCTGCTCTCCGCTCGAACAGGCGGGCTGGTGCACGGATGCGCAACCAGCGAGCGAGAGTGCCAGTGCAACGACGAAGGCAACTCGAGAGAATGGCGCCGGGGTGTCGGATGCCTTTCCATAGGCGTGCGTCAGTTCGGCCCAAAGCGGGCTATCTGGATTGAGCACGGGTTACCTATATAGTAATGACTGCTATGAGGAAAATGGGAAGCGCCGGCTGTATGACTGCTTCTGGCTGGAAGGTGACTACCAGGAAGAATATAGTACATCGCCGCGGAGAGGCCAACGTCAACGGCTTCCGAGCGTAACCAGAGTGTGTAGGCGTTACCGCCGCAGCGCCGCCGGCGTGGAGGCTCTCTCCAGCAAAGCAAACCCACCCTCGATCAACACCGCCAGCACCGCCACCGGAATCGCCCCCGCCAGCAAGGTCGCGTTATCGTTCAGCGCCAGCCCGGTCACGATGCGCTCGCCAAAGCCACCGGCGCCGATGAAGGCGGCGATGGTGGCGGTGCCGACGTTGATCACGGCCGAGGTCTTGATGCCGGCCATGATGGTGGCGCGAGCCAGCGGCAGCTCGATGTAGCGCAGCACCATCGGTGCCGTCATGCCGAGCGAGAGGGCGGCCTGGCGCATGCCGGGTGCCACTTGCGTGAGCCCGGCGTGGGTGTTGCGCACGATCGGCAGCAGCGCATACAGCGAAAGCGCGATGAACGCGGGCAGCAGGCCGATATGCCCGGTGATCGGGATGAGTATCGCGAGCAGTGCCAGCGAGGGAATGGTCTGCAATACCCCCGTCGCCGCCAGGATGAGCGCACCCAGGCGCGGCCGTCGCGCCGCCACCACGCCCAGCGGGATGCCGATCAGCACGCTGGCCGCGAGCGAAAGGAACACCAGCGCCAGGTGCTCCCCCGCCAGGCGGC
>CAZCKI010000436.1:0-3248 GCA_964498815.1 uncultured Burkholderiales bacterium | reverse complement strand
TGGCGGCGATGACGATCACACCGGCCGAGGCCTCGAAGCCGTCCATTTCCACCAGCAATTGATTCAAGGTCTGCTCGCGCTCGTCGTTGCCGCCGCCAAGGCCGGCGCCGCGCTGGCGGCCGACCGCGTCGATTTCATCGATGAAGACGATGCAGGGCGCGCTTTTCTTGGCCTGCTCGAACATGTCGCGCACGCGTGCCGCACCGACGCCGACGAACATTTCGACGAAGTCGGAACCGGAAATCGAGAAGAACGGCACCTTGGCTTCGCCGGCGATGGCGCGCGCCAGCAGCGTTTTGCCGGTGCCGGGCGAGCCGACCATCAGCACGCCGCGCGGAATGCGTCCGCCCAGTTTCTGGAACTTGGTGGGGTCGCGCAGGAAGTCGACCAGTTCGGAAACTTCTTCCTTGGCCTCATCGCAGCCCGCCACGTCGGCGAAGGTGACCTGGTTGGTCGATTCGTCGAGCATGCGCGCACGGCTCTTGCCGAAGGAAAAAGCGCCGCCGCGTCCGCCGCCCTGCATCTGGCGCATGACGTAGAACCAGACGCCGATCAGGAGCAGCATCGGGAACCAGGAGATGAAAATCTGCATCAGGAACGATTGCTCTTCCTCGGCGCGCGCTTCGATCTTGGCGCCCGACTTGCGCAGGTCTTCCCACATATAGATGTCGCCGCCGGGAATGTAGACGGTGTAGTTCTTGCCATCGTGCAGGGTCACGTTCAGCGTGCGCGTGCCTTCCTGCTTGACCCTTTCGACGTTGCCGGCCTTCGCTTCGGCCATCAGCGTCGAGTAATCGATCTTGCTGGCGGCGGCGCCGCTCTTGGAGACCTGCACGAAAATCATCATCAACACGATGAGGATGACCAGCCACAGACCCAGATTCTTTACCCAATTGTTCACGTTGCGTTCCTTGATTCGCCGCCCGCGGCGATTTGCTCAAAATGGAAGGTCAATGCTACACCAAACCGGTTCTTTGCTGCCCCTGCCTGGATCAAACGGCTTTTATGCCTTTGGCCAGCAAAAACGTCTCCCGGCTCTCGTCGCGCGAGGAATCCGGCTTTTTCGCCGCGACTGTCTTGAAGTGGCTGCGCAATTCCTTCACAAACGGCTCAAACCCCGCGCCCTGAAAGACCTTGACCAGGAAAACCCCATCCGGTTTCAGCGACTTCAGGGCAAATTCCATCGCCAATTCCGCCAATCCGAACAGGCGCGCCTGATCTGTCACCGGAATACCAGTCATATTGGGGGCCATGTCAGAGATCACAAGGTCGGCCTGCTTGCCCGCCAGGGCCCGTACCACCGCTTCCAGCCCGGCCGCACTGGAAAAATCGGCCTCGATGAAATGCACCCCGGCCACCGGCTGCATCGGCAACAGGTCGATGGCGATCACTTTTCCGGTCGGCCCGGCCTGCTCCATCGACCATTGCGACCAGCCGCCCGGCGCCGATCCCAGGTCCACCACCGTCATACCGGCCCGCACCAGCGGCTCGCGGCCGCCCACCTGCTGCAGCTTGTAGACCGAGCGCGAGCGATAGCCCTCTTCCTGTGCACGCTTCACATAGGGGTCGGACAAGTGCCGCTTGACCCAATCGCGGCTGTTTTTCGGTCTGGCGTTGCCACCCATGATGATCCTGCTTCCTCTTTGCTTTCGTAGCGCTGGCCGGGTAGCCAAGCCATGAAAGCGCCTATAATTTCGCCATGAAGATTCTATTATCCCCCAGCGCGCGCAAAGCCCTGAAAGCACAGGCCCACGCCCTGGCTCCGGTCGTCTGGATGGGCAACGAAGGCCTGAGCCCGTCCGTAGTCCGTGAAATCGACCGTGCGCTCGCCGCTCACGAGCTGGTCAAAGTGCGCGCACCAACCGATGACCGCGCCCAACGCAGCGCCTGGTTCGAGCAGGTCGCCGATCAGCTCAGCGCCGCTCCCGTGCAACATATCGGCAAGATCCTCGTGTTCTGGCGCCTCAATCCCGAACTGGAAGCCGCCCGCAAGGCCAAGGCCACGCCGAAGCCGGCTCGCAAAACGCCACGCCTCACCAAGCGCCAGGAAGAGCAACGGACGCTGAAGCGTCGTAGTACCAAGGGGTGACTGATGAGGGGTGACGCGTGACAAGTGACCCGTCACCTGTCACCTGTCACTCGTCACCCCTCAAATATAGCGGACGTCGATGATTTCGTAGTTCTTGATGCCGCCCGGCGCACGCACCTCCACCACGTCGCCCGAGTACTTGCCGATCAGCGCGCGCGCAATCGGTGACGAGTAGGAAATCTTGCCCTGTTTGATATCGGCTTCGTCCTCGCCGACGATCTGGTAGGTCACTTTCTCGCCGGATTCCTCTTCCTCCAGATCCACGGTCGAGGCGAACACTACGCGTCCTTCGTCGTCCAGCAGCTTGGGGTCGATGATTTGCGCGCCGGCGATCTTGCTCTCGAGTTCGTTGATGCGCCCCTCGATGAAGCCCTGGCGCTCCTTGGCAGCGTCGTACTCGGCATTTTCCGAGAGATCGCCCTGCGCGCGCGCTTCCGAGATGGCGTTGATGACCGCCGGGCGCTCCACCGTTTTCAGCTTGTGCAATTCGGCTTTGAGGGCATTGGCGCCGGCAACGGTGAGGGGGACTTTGGCGAGACTGCTCATGACATTTTCCTTCGGAAAGTACGACTGGGTGCGCAGCGCGCAACCTTTGGGCGCATCTGACACGGTGGATTTTACGCGGCGATCGAGCGGTGCAGGGATTGCAGGTCGTAGACGGTCAGTTCGGCCAGATGCCCCATGCCGGCGCAGGCCGCCCTGGCGCCGGCCACCGTCGTGTAATAGGTGATGCGACCCTGCAGGGCGGCGTTGCGGATCGCCCAGGAATCGCGAATCGAGCGCTTGTCTTCTTCGACGGTATTGATGATGAGGGCGATTTCACGGTTCTTGACCATGTCGACGATGTGCGGCCGTCCTTCCAGCACCTTATTGACGGGGGTGACTGCCAGGCCGGCCTTTTGCAGGTGCGCGGCGGTACCCTTGGTCGCCACCAGGCCAAAGCCGAGCGTCGAGAGGCTCCTGGCGATATCGACGATCTTGTCCTTGTCGGCATTGCGTACCGACAAAAACGCCTTGCCGGCGTGCTCGCCGGTGGGCGGCAATTTGATGCCGGCGCCCATCTGCGATTTGACGAAGGCCTCGGCGAAAGTCGCCCCCACGCCCATGACTTCGCCGGTCGATTTCATTTCCGGGCCGAGGATGGTATCCACGCCGGGGA
>CAZCKI010000435.1:0-3257 GCA_964498815.1 uncultured Burkholderiales bacterium | reverse complement strand
CAGCCGCGTCAGGTTCTCCAGCGCTTCCTCGCGGTGGGGACCATCGACGAATTTCTCCACCCACTGGGTGGCCGAGTGCGGGCAGTCTTCGAGGCGGATGCCGAGGATTTTCAGGTATTCGGCGGTAGGCGAGATGCGATCGGCCGCCAGGTCGTAGGTCCAGCTGCCGAGCTTGGCGATGCTCTGCGCCTCGACCAGATCCATGCGCTGCGAATCGAGGCTCGACTCGCGCTGCTTCAGCGCGATCTCGATCTTTTCGCGGCGCACGAATTCGCGCGCCAGCACCAGCGCGAACGCCATGATCATCAGGGAAATGGCGATCGCGATGCCCACCGTCTGCCGCCGCGCGTCGCGGAAATACGCCATCGCCTCTTCCTCGTCGACGAATACCGCCACGTCGATATGAAAGTCGCGGCCGATCGGCAGCGATTTGGTGGTGGCGAGAAAGCCGTGTTCGCCGCGCGTCACCCGCGCGAAGCGTTGCGCGCCCAGCACTTCGCCGGGCGCTACCGGCGGCACCGCGCAGCCGGCGGCGCCAGCCTGCACGATGCGCTCGCCGGCCGCCGACAGCAGGGCGATGCAGGTGTGCGACAGCGTCGACAGCTGATCGATGGCGCCTGCCAAGTGCGAGTGCGCGATGCTCGCGAACAGCACGCCGCCGAAGCTGCCGTCGGCGTGCATCACCCGCACCGCGAACGGCATGCGCATTCCGCCACCCAGCTTGCCGATGCGCGGCGCGCCCAGCACCGCGCGCGAGTTGTTGCGGTCGGCCAGTTCGCGGAAAAAGCCGGCCTTGGAAAGATCGAGCGCCGTCTTGGCGGCGGGAATCGAGGTCACCAGTTTTCCGCTCGCATCGGCAACGCCGAGCGCGGTACCGGACGGCAGCGCCACCTGCAGCGTCGCCAGTCGCTCGCGGATGCGCGCGATCTCGCCTTCGCGCGACGCGGACGTTGCCAGCATCCGCTCGGCGCTCAGCCATTCCGCGGTCGCATCCAGGGTCGAATTGATCGATCCCAGTTCCGCTTCCATCTGGGTGGCCGCAATCACCAGCGTATCGCTCAGGTTGCTTTCCGCGCGGGCGCGGTCGCGATTGTAGAACTCGATCACCAGGAACGCCGTCACCGCCCAGGTGAATACCAATATGGCGCCCGCCAGCCAAATCAGCCGATGGCTCATCGGACGAGTCGGTTCCTTCTCGTCGGCAAGGACGCGCTCGGCCAGGTGGGTGATGTCGGCGATGTTGGTCATGCTGAAATCAGGATTGAGGATTCGGCATTCGCCATTCCGGAATTGGGGTGGGTTGCGGGCAATTGTTGCACATTTCGCCAACCCGGTTCCTTACTTTTTCTAGGGAAATCCACTATTCGTGGAACCCGCGCCGCAAAGGCTTTGCCAGAGGCGGCAGGAGGCCGGGCGAGCGCCCGGGCGGCTAGGGGATGGCCGCGCTTACGCGATCAGGATGACGCGGTAGTCGTTGACGTTGGTGCGGGTGGGGCCGGTGACGATCAGGTCGTCCAGGGCCGCAAAAAATCCGAAGGCGTCGTTGCTGGCCAGATGCTTGCGCGCATCGAGTTCGCCGAGTTTCGCTCGTATCAAGGCGTCGGCCGCCAGAAAGGCGCCGGCGTTTTCCTCGCTACCGTCGATGCCGTCGGTATCGCAGGCCAGCGCGTGCACGCCGGAAAGTCCATCGAGCTCGATGCCCAGCGACAGCAGGAATTCGCTGCAACGCCCGCCGCGCCCGACGCCGGCTTCGCGCAGGGTCACCGTGCATTCGCCACCCGAGATCAATGCCACCGGCGGCTTCAGGGGGTGGTGGTGCTGGTGGATCTGCTTGGCCAGCGCCGCGTACACCTTGGCCACTTCGCGCGCTTCTCCCGTGACGCTGTCGCCCAATATCATCGGCGTCACACCGTGCTGCTGGAAGAAAGCCGCCGCCATGCAAAGGCTCTTGTGCGCGGTCGCGATCACGCGGTTGTCCACACGCGCAAAAATCTTGTCGCCGGGTTTCAGTGTCTCGGCAATGGCCCCGCGCGCGCCGTTGGAAAGCCTGCGCGCCACCGCGATCGAAGGCGTGATGCGGTAGTGATTGAGGATATCGAGCGCATCCTGGAAAGTCGATGGGTCCGGCGCGGTGGGGCCGGAGGCGATCGAGGCCGGGTCGTCGCCGGTCACATCCGAAATGATCAGCGCGTGCACGCGCGCTTTGGTGGCCGCCGCCAGTTGTCCGCCCTGCACCGCGGAGAGGTGCTTGCGCACCACGTTCATGTCCTGGATCGGCGCGCCGCTGGCGAGCAGCGCCTGCGTTACCCCGCGCAATTCCGCCATGGTGATGTCTTCGGCGGGCAGCGCCATCAGGCTGGAACCGCCGCCGGACACCAGCGCCAGCACCAGGTCGTCGGGACCGGCGGATCGCACCAGCGCAAGGATATCTTTCGCCGCGGCTTCGCCCGCCGCATCCGGCACCGGGTGGCCGGCTTCCACCACGCGGATGCGCGCGTCCGCACCATCTTCGTAGCCGTGCGCGTAACGCGTGATCACCAGCCCTTCCAGGGGTTTGTCCTTGGGCCAGTGCTGTTCCACCGCGCGCGCCATCGAGGCGCCCGCCTTGCCGGCGCCGACCACGATGGTGCGGCCCTTGGGGGGAGGCGGCAAATGCTCGGGGACGATCAACAGCGGATCGGCAGCGGTGAGCGCTGCCCGAAAACTCGCCACCAGCAAATCGCGCGGGATCATCGGCGCAGTCCTATTCGGCGCCGGCGGCCCGTTTCCGGGTGATGCCGAGAATCGGTGCGAGGTAATGGCCGGTAAAACTGTTCGGATTATTCGCCACATCCTCCGGCGTGCCGGCCGCGATGATCTCGCCGCCGCCGTCACCGCCCTCGGGACCCAGGTCCACCACCCAGTCCGCCGTCTTGATGACATCCAGATTGTGTTCGATCACCACCACCGTGTTGCCGTGGTCGCGCAACCGGTGCAGCACCTTCAGCAGCAAATCGATATCGTGGAAATGCAGACCGGTGGTCGGCTCATCCAATATGAATAGCGTGCGGCCGGTGTCGCGCTTGGAAAGCTCCAGCGACAGCTTCACCCGCTGCGCTTCGCCGCCGGACAGTGTGGTGGCGCTCTGCCCCAAACGAATGTAACCGAGGCCCACTTCGAGCAGGGTATGCAGCTTGCGCGCCACCACCGGCACCGGTTTGAAAAACTCGTGCGCCGCTTCCACCGTCATCGCCAGCACTTCGGTGATGTTCTTGCCC
>CAZCKI010000434.1:0-3262 GCA_964498815.1 uncultured Burkholderiales bacterium | reverse complement strand
AGGACACGTTTTACGTCGAAGGCTCGAAGAACATCCTGCGCCCGCACACTTCTCACGTGCAGATCCGCTATATGCAATCGCATACGCCACCGATACGCATCATCTGCCCCGGCCGCGTCTATCGCTGCGATCACGACGCCACGCACTCGCCCATGTTTCACCAGATCGAGGGCCTGTGGGTCGACGAGGGCATCAGCCTCGCCGACCTGAAGGGCACGCTCACGCAATTCTTCCGCGCCTTTTTCGAGCGCGACGACATGCAGATCCGTTTTCGCCCGTCGTATTTTCCATTCGTCGAACCCGGCGTCGAAGTCGACATGGAGTGGGGTCGCAGCAACGGGCAAATCAAATGGCTGGAAATCGGCGGCGCCGGTGTCGTGCACCCGCAGGTGCTGCGCAACGGCGGCATCGATCCGGAAAAATATTCCGGCTTCGCCTTCGGCATGGGCCTCGACCGCCTCGCCATGCTGAAATACGGCGTCAACGACCTGCGCTTGTTCTTCGAAAATGACCTCAAGTTCCTCTCCCAATTCCGGTAAGCCGCCATGAAAATTTCCTATTCCTGGCTGCGTCAATTGGTCGCCACCGATCTGTCGGTGGAAGACCTCGCCCATCCCCTCACCATGTCGGGCCTCGAAGTCGAAGAGATCACCCCGGTCGCGGCCGACTTCACGGGCGTGGTGGTGGCCGAAGTCAAAACCGTCACACCGCATCCCAACGCCGACAAATTGCGCGTCACCGAAGTCGATGCCGGCACCGGTACGCTGTTGCAAATCGTCTGCGGCGCACCCAATGTCGCCGTCGGTATGCGCGTACCCTGCGCAATGGTCGGGGCCAAACTCCCCGGCATCGATATCAAGGCGGCCAAACTGCGCGGCGTCGAGTCGGCCGGCATGTTGTGTTCGGCGCGTGAACTCGGCTTGTCCGAAGATCACGGCGGCCTGCTGGCGCTGGCCGCAGACGCACCGATCGGCGAAGACATCCGCAAGCATTTGGATCTCAACGACGTTTACTTCACCCTGAAACTCACGCCCAATCGCGGCGACTGCCTGTCGGTCAACGGCATCGCGCGCGATCTCGCCGCCACTCTCGGCTCGACTTTAAAATTGCCCGCCATCGAGCCGGTTGCGGCGACCTGCGACGACCAGCGCGCCATCAAAATTTCCGCACCCGAAGACTGCGGGCGCTATTGCGGTCGCGTGATTCGCAACATCAATACCCGCGCAGCGACCCCGGAGTGGATGAAGCGCCGCCTGGAGCGCTCCGGCTTTCGCTCGATTTCGCCGCTGGTCGACATCACCAACTACATGATCCTCGAGTGCGGCGGCCCGATGCACGCCTTCGACCAGGACAAATTGCAGGGCGGCATCGACGTCCGTATGGCCAAACCCGGCGAAGAGATGAACCTGCTCAACGCGCAGCACGTGGTGCTGAAGCCCGGCACCTTGATCATCGCCGACGCGAGCGGCCCGGTAGCGATGGCCGGCGTCATGGGCGGCCTCGAATCGATGGTCACCGACACGACCACCAGCGTGTTCTTCGAGGCGGCCTACTTCGACCCCGACACCGTTCGCGGCCGCACCCGCGAACTCGGCATCAATTCCGACGCAGCCTATCGCTTCGAGCGCGGCGTCGATCCGGAATCGAGGCGCGCCAATGTCGAATACGCGACGCGCCTCACACTGGATATCTGCGGCACGCCTGCAACGCAGGTCGGCCCGCTCATCGAAGCGACAGGCAAGCTGCCGGCGCGCCCGCAAATGCGCGTGCGCCCGGCGCGCGCCGAAGCGCTGATCGGCATGCCGATTCCGGTCGCTGCCATGCGAAGCATCCTGGAGCGCCTGCAATGCAAGGTAGCGGAAGAGGGGAGTAAGGAAAATGCGGCGCTGCTGGCGACACCGCCCTCGCATCGCTTCGATCTCACCCTGGAAGAAGATTTCATCGAGGAAATCGCCCGCATCCACGGCTACGAGAAGGTGCCGGCCGTGCCGCCGCATTCCTCGGTGCCGATCCTGCATCGCGCCGAAGGCGGCCGCACCCGCACCGAGCTGCGCCACCAGCTGGCGGACCGGGGCTACCAGGAAATCATCACCTACAGCTTCGTGCCGGACGCCTGGGAAAGCGATTTTGCCGGCAATACGCACCCGGTGCGCCTGGTCAATCCGATTTCCAGCCAGATGAGCGTGATGCGCACCACCTTGCTGGGCGGGCTGATACAGGCGATGCAACACAATCTCAATCGCGGTGAAGTGCGCATGCGCCTGTTCGAAATCGGCCGCTGCTTCCTCTCGGCCGAGGCTACTTACGAGGCCCAGCCGGAAAAAATCGCCGGTGCGGCCATCGGCGCACGCTACCCCGAACAGTGGGCGGAAGATAAATCGCAGGCAGGCGACTTTTTCGATATCAAGGGCGACGTGGAACAGTTGCTGGCGGGACTGGCGCCGGTATTTGCCCCCGTACAGCACCCGGCCTTGCATCCGGGCCGCTCCGCCTCGGTATCGGTCGCCGGCAAGCTGGTCGGCTTCGTCGGCGAGCTGCACCCGCGCTGGCAGCAGAATTACGACCTGCCGACGGCCGTTTGCGTGTTCGAACTCGACGCCGCGGTGCTGATGCAGCCCCATACCCCCGTCTACGAGGCCATTGCCCGCACCCCGGCCACCCGCCGCGACATCGCCGTCCTGGCCGATGAAAATACCCCCGTTCAGGCCTTGATCGACACCGTTTGGGCTGAGAAAATAGCCATAATTATCGATTTTTCGCTGTTCGATCACTACCGTGGTGACAAGCTTCCAAACGGGAAAAAAAGTCTTGCCTTTCGTATAGTTATGCAGGATACTGACAGGACTTTGACAGATTCGGATGTCGATCAGGCAACCTCTAAAATAGTTGACGTACTACATAATAAACACGGCGTAACTCTCAGAATATAAAAAGATTTATATGCAAATCACGCTGACCAAAGCAGAACTTGCGGATTTGATGTTCGAAAAGGTAGGGCTCAATAAGCGCGAGGCCAAAGATATGGTCGAGTCTTTTTTCGAAGAAATCCGTATGGCGCTGGAAAAAGGCGATTGCGTGAAGCTGTCCGGCTTCGGCAATTTCCAGTTGCGCAACAAGCCCCAGCGGCCCGGCCGCAACCCCAAAACCGGCGAGGAGATTCCGATCACCGCCCGCCGCGTCGTGACCTTTCATGCCAGTCAAAAACTAAAGAGCTTGGTGGAGAGCTCTTTCAATGGAAACAGTACTCACCAATAGCCTGCCG
>CAZCKI010000433.1:0-3272 GCA_964498815.1 uncultured Burkholderiales bacterium | reverse complement strand
GGTCTTGCCGAGGTCCAGCGCCGCGCCGATGGCCGGCACGTGCGAGGTGGCGATACCGGCGACGATCTCAGCCATGTTGTTCCTTCTTGCTGCGATTGCCTTGCGGAGAGCGGCCGCCGGCGATCATCATGTTGCGATAAGCCTCTTCGGTCATGCCGGTCATTTTCGAGGCGAGGTTCTGGAAGGAAAATCCGTCGGTGGCGCCGATCTTGGCGAGAAAATAGATATTGCCGCCGTGCTCGATCATCGCGTTGTAATCGCGCGCCAGTACCGCCGTGCGCTGCGCTTCGGTCATGGGAAAGCGTTGCAGATAGCCGGCCTCGTCGGCCTTGAACGCCGCGCGCGCATCCGCCTTCATCAGCGACATGCAGAACATATTGAGGTGATAGCCCAACCGCGACTGCGTGGCGTCGAATACCACCGTGCCGGGAATATCGTCGAAGGCCTTCGAATACTCACTCATCGCTTTTCCTCCGGTCGATAGAGCCGCGTCGGGCTGTCCACCAGCAGTTGTTGCCGCAATCCCGGGGCTGGCTTCGGCGCTGGCAGCCTGTCCGTCGGGGGCCCCGCACAACTTTGCCCCACATCGACGTGTTGTGTGAATCCGGGCATGCCCTCGGATTCATCGGGGATATGCCGATGACGCAAGTTATGGATGAGACACACTAAGAAAATGTCCGTAAATAATGACTATCTTATATGAGGCGTCGTGCCGCGCCGCGCTGATTCACGATGTTCCTGTCGGCGGCACGCTAACTTACGGGAGACGACCGCACACTGCGATGACATGCGGAGCCGGCCCGCAAGTATAGTCGGCGTCGGCACCCAAATGCCTGGAACGGCACCGGGGCGGATTGGGAAGATAGTGCAATGTATTGTTTTCGGACAATCTCCAATCTTAAATTGGATTCTGAAAGCTAGAATGAATGTCCGACGACAGTCCAATGACGCTCACCACGACAAAGGTCAAGGCGGCCGGTGTGAAAACCGGCCGGCTCTGCCAAGCGTCAGCCGGGACTGGTTACCAAGACTAGAAGTAATGAATAAGGCCCATGCTGATGCCGGTCGTCTTGCCTCCGGGCGCGACAGTGGCGCCTACTGTCGGCTGGGTCGTATAGGTGCCGGAAACGTCGTTCTTAATCTGATAGTACGCGCCAAAAGCCTCGGTTCGCTTGGAGAACTTATACACGTAACCCAGCGTGGTCTCCCGGCCGCCGAGTCCGGACGTGACGCAAGCCGTCCCGTTCACGCGCGAGCAGCTGCCCTCTTGCGCTTTACCGTAGGCCAGCCAGACACTATCAGCGCCAAAGCTCTGCTCAACGATGGCATAGAAGCTGTTCTTCTTGTACTCGTTAATGCCGGTCGCAGTCGAATCGCTGCTCTTGTAGTCAAGCCTTTCGAAAGCGCCCGAAATGCGCGTTTTGCCGATCTTGTAGATCGCAACGACTTTATGTCCCGTGTCTGTGGACGAAGGATTAGCCGCCGTGGCGCCCGCAGAGCCGCCGATCTGCGCCAAGCCGAAGTAGCTACTGTGCCGCTCGAAGCCATAGCGCAGGCTGAGTCCGTCGATATCGTAGATCATGTTGAGAGACCACAAGACCGGATTGATCGAGGGTGTCGTCGCCGTCGCGGAGGTCTTGCCCTCGTTGGCAGAATAGGCGATGCGAGCCGAAAAGCCGGCTGTCGTCGGTGTCCAGTACTGGACCAGATTTCCCTGCCGTCGATCGAAGGCGGCGTCGGGCTTGGCGCCCAAGCGTCCCGCCTGTGTGGTTGTGACGGGAACGCCCATGCCGGGGTTGCCCAGGACCGGCGTGTAATCGAACACGTAGCCCGCGCGGAAAGAATTCATGGCCAGTGTAATGATCTTGTAGGGCGTGTCCCATTGGCCGATCGAGACGCCGCCCCAAGGGCCCTCGAGTCCTACGTGCGAGTTGCGGCTGGCGAAGGTATTAGGGCCGGCAGAGCCGTCTATGGGAACGCCGCTTTCAATCTGAAACAGCGCCCGGAGGCCGCCGCCCAGATTCTCGACGCCTCGAAAGCCGATGTTGGAGGTGCCGACGACGACGCGATTGCGTGGCGGGTCATTGACGCCCGTGTACGCGCCGGCGGCGACTTGGCTCGCGCCGCCGGAGGGGACGCCGGAGGTGGCTCCCGACACCTTCACATTCTCGAAAATCGGCATCAGAGTGCCGTAGATGGTGACGACGTTATCCTGTTGCTGCCCTGCAGCGGTGTAGGACAAGGCCATTCCCAAGCCGACGGTAAAGAATCGGACTGCGTTTTTCATTTATTTTCTCCCCTTTGCACTCAGCAGCTTTCGGCCGCCACGATATTACCCATACCACATTGATTTTTTCTGCACCCGGCTTGCCACGCCCGGCACATCACGCATTTCCCCAGACCGCTTGCGCGGTCTCCACGATGAGTCTCAACTTGGCGGCCTGCGATTCGCGAGCGATCTCGTTGCCGTGCACGGTGCTGGAAAATCCGCACTGCGGCGAAAGACAGAGCTGCTCCAGCGGCACGAAGCGCGCGGCCTCGTCGATGCGCCGCCTGAGATCGTCCATTTTCTCGAGCCGCCCCACCTTGGTCGTGACCAGGCCGAGCACGACGGTCTTTCCCTTGGGTACGAAGCGCAACGGCGAAAAACCGCCCGAGCGCTCGTCGTCGTACTCCAGAAAATAGCCATCTACCGCGAGTTCGTTGAACAAGACCTCCGCCACCGGCTCGTAGCCGCCTTCGGCGACCCAGGCACTTTTGAAGTTGCCCCGGCACAGATGGGTGCAGATGGTCATGCCGGCGGGCCGGTCGGCGATGGCGGCGTTGATCAGCCGCGCATAGCGGCGCGGCAATTCATCTGGATCATCACCGCGCTGGCGCGCCGCTTCGCGCATTTTCGGGTCGCACAAGTAGGCGAGATTGGTGTCGTCCAGTTGCACATAGGTGCAGCCCGCGTCGGCCAGCGAGCGCAGTTCCGCGCGGTAGCACGCTGCCACGTCGGCGTAGAACTCCTCCAGGTCAGGGTAGGCATCCTGGCTGATGGCCGCGCGCCCGCCACGAAAGTGCAACATGGTCGGCGAGGGAATCGTGACCTTGGGCGTCTGCCCGGTCAGGGAGCGGAGAAAGCGGAAGTCGTCCAGCTGGATGGGACGGGTGTGGCGCACTTTGCCGGTCACGTGCAGGACGGGCGGCGCGAAGCCGACATCGCCGGCCGCGCTGTGAAAATTTCCGACAGTACCTTCGCGCGCCTCCACGCCTTCGAGCTGTTCGAG
>CAZCKI010000432.1:0-3273 GCA_964498815.1 uncultured Burkholderiales bacterium | reverse complement strand
GTTTCCGGCGGCACTCGGCGCCCGCATGTTCGCCAGCCTTACCGATCCGACCGCCGAGGCGGGACGCAATGCCATCGAGGAATACAGCCGTCTACTGCAGGCAGCGGCGGCGGAGATGCAGGGCGAAGCTGTGTTTGCTCACGCCATGGCGCCATTCCTGGTGATGCCGGCCGCAGTGCGCGGCTACCTGGTCAGCGCGGAAGGCGACAGCAGCACGGTGGCGAGCGGCGAGGCCTCGAACCGCTGGATTCTCGAAGTGATCGAGGATGAAGATCTGGCCGGCATTGCCTGTCCGCATTCCGGCGCCTGGCAGTTGCAGCACATCCTGCGCCGCTCTCTATCGCATCCGGGACACATGCAGATCACGCAACCCTTCGCCCTGGCCGACCGGCTGGAACGCGGCTCCACCACATTGACCTTGTCGTACGCTTTTCAGCACCGCGGCCGCACCCTGGTGCTGTGTGGCGACCTGCTGACCGCGCACCTGCCCCACGGCGAACAAAACGACACGCAGCGGGTGCGGCACCTGTACCTCTAGCGCGCCAGGCGCTGGCTTGGCGCCGGTCAGCCTGGCGGTGGATGCGCCGTCGGCGCGCCGCGATGCACCCATTGCAGCAATGCATCCTGCAGGGCCTGGATGTTGCCGGGATTGGGGTGATTGACGAGCAGCACCACGATCCAGTTCTTGCCGTTGGCGTCTAGCACGTAGCCTGCCAGGCAACGCGAATCGTTCAAGGTTCCCGTTTTCAAATGCGCCTGCCCCGCCACCGATTCGCCCCGCGCACGTTTGCGCAGGGTTCCGTCGACGCCGACCAGGGCGAGCGAAGAAATAAATTCCGGCATCACGCTCGATTTCCACGCGCTTTCCAGCGCCCCCGCCAGCGTCGCCGCGCTGACTCTTTCGATCCTCGACAGGCCGGCGCCGTTTTCCAGCACCAGTTCCGGCGCGGCAATGCCTTTCTTTTGCAGCCAGTCCCGGATCAGCGCGGTGGACCGCTCCACGCTGCCCGCCTTGCCCGGCTCGGCGGAAAGCGTCAAAAACAACTGCCGGGCCATGACGTTGTTCGAGTACTTGTTGATGTCGCGGACGATTTCGGCAAGATTTGGCGATTCGAGCACCGTAATGGTTTTGGCCGCCGCCGGCGCCGGCTCGATCTTGACCGCACCCACCCACACGCCGCCGGCCGCCTTCCACAATGCGGCAAAAGCGCCGCCGACAAAGCGTGAGTGGTCGAGCAAGGAGACATTCCAGTTCTGCTCGCCGCATTCGCGCGCGTAGCTTCCACTGAACGCGACCCGCACTTGCGTCGCGCTGGTGTTTTGCACGTCGAGCGTGACGCGGTCGCGCAACTCGCCGCAGTTGCCGTCCGTGAGCCTCACCCGGTTGACAATTTCCAGCTGCGACAGGGGGATGTCCGGTGCAATCGTCACGGTTCGATTGTCCAGCGATGGAGCGAACTGAAAGCGGACCGCCTTGAAATTCACCAGCAGCGCGTCGGCGCCGACGTTGTAGGCGCGCAGCACCTCGCCGTCGAAGCGGGCCGGATCGAAGGGCGCCAGCTCGAAAAAACCCTTGTCCAGCACCAAGTCGCCGTGCAGCGAAAACAGCCCGCGGTCGCGCAGCCGCCGCACCAGCGCCGCGAGGCGATCGACGGTCAGCTTGGGGTCACCGCCACCGCGCAGGATCAGGTCGCCGTTCAGGGTCGAGCCGCGCAGTTCGCCGGTTATCAGCACCTCGGTCTTCCAACTGTAGGAGGGTCCCAGCAGTTCGAGGCCGGCATAGGTCGTGAGTACCTTGATCACCGAGGCCGGATTCATCGGCTTGGCCACGTTGTGCGCCACCAGCGCATCGGCCGCCCCGGCTTCCTTGACCACCAGCGCCACGCTGTCCGGCGGCAGCGGCCATTTCGCCAGCCACTCGGCCAGCGGCGGCGGCAGTTGCGCCTGCGCCATCACCGACAGCGGGCAGAGCAATAGAAATGCCGCCAACAGCCGAATCATGTCGTACCCGCCATTTCATCGAGCACCGCCAGCGTGCCGTCGACCAGAAAGGCGAATTCTTCATCCTCTACGATGTACGGCGGCATGAAATACACGCTGGCACCGATCGGCCGCAACAGGATGCCGCGCCGCGCCGCGGCCAGGTAAAACTCGCGCGCGAACGTCGGGCCGGCGTGCCGGTAGTCGAATGCCCAGATCATGCCGCAGCGTCGCCACCGGCTGACCGCAGCGTGGTCTCGCAGACGCGCGGCGATGGCCTCGAAGCGCGCGGCCTTGGCACGGTTGACGGCAAGGACATCGTCTTCGGCAAAAATATCGAGGGTGGCGAGCGCCGCGCGGCAGGCGAGTACTGAGCCGGTATAGGAATGCGAATGCAGGAAACCACGCGAGGTTTCGTCGTCATAGAAAGCCGCGTACACCGCGTCGGTGGTCAGCACGCAGGACAGCGGCAGGTAGCCGCCGGTGATGCCCTTCGAGAGACACAGGAAGTCGGGCAGGATGGCAGCTTGTTCGCAGGCGAACAGGGTACCGGTGCGGCCGAAGCCGGTCATGATCTCGTCGGCGATCAGGTGCACCTCGTATTGCGTGCATAAGGCGCGCGCGCGCGTCAGGTATTCCGGGGAATACATGCGCATGCCCGACGCGCCCTGCACCAGCGGCTCGACGATCAGCGCGGCGATTTCGGCATGCCGCTCTCGCAACAAAGTTTCCAGTGCGGCGATTGCCGGGTCGATTTGGTCGGCGTCGGCCGGAAAGGGCAATCGGATTTGCGGCGCCAGCAGGGGCGCGTAGGCCTCGCGAAAGATCGCCAAGTCGGTGACTCCCAGCGCGCCGATGGTTTCGCCGTGATAACCGCCCTCGAGGGCCGCAAAGCGGTACTTTTCCGGCCGCCCGTGATTTCGCCAATAGTGAAAACTCATCTTCAACGCGATCTCGACCGCCGATGCACCGTCGCTCGCGTAAAAGGCGTGGCCGAGCCCGCTCAGTTTGGCGAGGCGTTCGGACAACTCGACCACCGGCAAGTGCGTAGCCCCGGCCAGCATGGTGTGTTCGAGCCGGCCAAGCTGATCGGCGAGTGCCGTGCCGATACGCGGATTGGCGTGGCCGAACAGATTGACCCACCATGACGACACCGCATCGAGGTAGCGCCTACCTTCGAAGTCGTACAGCCAGGCGCCTTCGCCACGCGCAATCGGCAGCAACGGCCAGCGTTCGTGATGCTTCATCTGCGTGCAGGGGTGCCAGACGCTGGCGAGCGAGCGGGCGACGATG
>CAZCKI010000431.1:1939-3277 GCA_964498815.1 uncultured Burkholderiales bacterium | reverse complement strand
ACAACCTTCGCTAGCCCGGCGCCTTGCAGCCATCGCGTCCTGACCGCAACGCACACGTATTTCAGGGTGTTAGGGGCTCTTAGTCTGGAAGGCGAATGTGGCAAACCTCTGGCAAAACGGTGCCGATTCTGCGGCAAGGGAGAGAATCGCGGTGCAGCCGGTAAAATGTCGCATGGTCACCACCGATCCCCATTCCCATCGCGCATCCCACCGACTTAGCGTCGCGCCGATGATGGACTGGACCGACCGTCATTGCCGCTATTTCCATCGCCTGCTGACCAAGCGCGCGCGCCTTTACACCGAAATGGTCACCACCGGCGCGCTTCTCTATGGCGACCAGCCGCGCCACCTCGATTTCAACGCCGAAGAGCATCCGGTCGCGCTGCAACTCGGCGGCAGCGATGCTACCGACCTCGCCAAGTGCGCCAAGCTCGGTGAACAGTGGGGCTACGACGAAATCAACCTGAACTGCGGCTGCCCCTCCGAGCGCGTGCAACGCGGCAGCTTCGGCGCCTGCCTGATGGCGGAACCGAAACTCGTGGCGGACTGCGTGAAGGCGATGTGCGATGCGGTAACGATTCCCGTGACGATGAAGCACCGCATCGGCATCGACCAGGTCGAGGAGTACAGCTTCGTGCGCGACTTCGTCGGCACCGTGAGCGAAGCCGGATGCAAGGTGTTCATCGCGCATGCACGCAATGCCATATTGAAGGGGCTCTCGCCGAAAGAGAACCGCGAAATCCCGCCTCTCAAATATGACTACGTGCGAAAACTGAAGCAGGACTTCCCCGAACTCAGCTTCGTTGTCAACGGCGGCATCAACGATAGCGCGGGTGTGCACGCGCAACTGGAACAAGTCGATGGCGCGATGCTGGGCCGCGAGGCGTACCACAACCCTTATTGGCTCACCTCATGGGACCACGAGTTCTTCGGCGATGAAATCCGCTTTGTGGACCGCGAGGACATCGAGGCGATCATGCGCCACTACATCGCCAGGCAAGTGGCTAAGGACCCCGGCTTCCATCCGCACAATGTGTTGCGGCACATGGTGGGACTGCACAAGGGCCTGCCGGGTGCGCGGGCGTGGCGGCGGCGGATCACGGGTGGGGAAATTGCCGAGACCAATTTACGCCTCGATGCGGTGGCGGGTTAGCGGTTTCAAAACCGCTTGGTCAACACCATCGTCTGTCCATCCCGCTTCATTTCCATGCGGTTCAAAAAACTCATGCCGAGCAGGGCCACTTCCATGCCGGCGCCTTCGTGCACCACCGCTTCCACCTGATACAGCGTAATGTCGCCGACGGTGACGGTATTGAGCATGACGCGGTAGGCGACGGC
>CAZCKI010000431.1:0-1929 GCA_964498815.1 uncultured Burkholderiales bacterium | reverse complement strand
CATCATATTGACCGCTTGCCCTTTTTTGAAATCGACGCCGGCACTCTGGGCAATCTGGGCGGGCAGCGACACCGAGGTGGCGCCGGTATCGACCAGGAAACGCACGCTCTTGCCGTTGACTTGTCCTACCGTCAGGAAGTGCCCCTTGCTATCCGCAGACAGCGTGACTTTTTGCGCGGCGCCGGCTGCCTCGGCATTGGGTGGCACGAAGTGCTCGCCGATTTCGATCTTGGTGCGCTTGCCTTCGATGTCGAATTGCGCGCTATTGCCTTCGGTGCTGATCAGGGTGATGTTTTCCGGCTGCTTTTGCCCGACTGCGATGGTGCGCAGTGGCCCGTCGTTGATCACGACCACCGCCTTGCCCGGAAACAAACCGAGCAGCGTCACCTTCACCGCCCAGGCCGAATCCGGCAACACCAGCAGCAGGCAGGGCAACAGATAGCTACAATGCCGCCACCATCTAATTTGAGTACGCATGAAACCCGTTGCCATTTTTTGCTTCTCCGTTGAAGACGGTCCCGGCTATTGTGCCAGCTTCCTGGACCGGCATTCCATTCCGTGGACGCTGGTGCAAATCGACCGCGAGCATACCGTGCCGAAGGATCTGGATGTGTACTCGGGATTCGTCTTCATGGGCGGGCCGATGAGTGCCTACGACCCGCTGCCGTGGATTGCGCCGGTGCTGGAATTGATCCGAAATGCGGTCACTGCCGGCAAGCCTTGCCTCGGCCATTGCCTGGGCGGGCAGCTGATGTCGAAAGCGCTGGGCGGCGAAGTGGTCAAGAGTCCGGTGAAGGAAATCGGCTGGAACCCGATCCGCGCGGAGTCTTCCGAGGTGGCGCGGCATTGGCTTGGGGACGAATTTGCAAACGGGCTTGCCTTTCAATGGCACGGCGACACCTTCAGCATACCGCCGGGGGCTACGCGCATCCTCGCCGGCGATGCCTGCGCCAACCAGGCTTATGTGATCGGCAATTCTCTCGGCATGCAGTGCCATACCGAAATGACGCCGGAGGCGATTACGAACTGGTGCCGCGACTGGGCGTCGGAGCACGCCGACCCGAATCTTCCCAGTGTGCAAACGCCGGAAGAGATTCTTGCGGGGATCGGTGAAAATCTGCCGGTGCTGCGCGGTTTGGCCGACCGGCTGTACACGGTCTGGATCGAAGGGTTGCCGCGCGACTAGTCGCGAAAGTTGTTGAACTGCAGCGGCACTTCATCAACCTTCTGCTTGCAGAGCGCAATGGCCGCTTGAAGATCGTCGCGCTTGTTGCCCTGCACCCGCACCGACTCGCCCTGGATCGAGGCTGTCACCTTGATCTTGGCGTCCTTGATCATTTTCTGGATCTTCTTGGCGAGCTCGGTTTCGATGCCGTTTCTCACGTCGATGACCTGCTTGACGCGGTCGCCGCCGATTTTCTGCGGGTCCTTTTCATCGAGCAGGCGCACGTCGACGTTGCGCTTGGCCATTTTCAGGAGCAGCACGTCCTTCACCTGGCCGAGCTTGAAGTCATCGTCCGCGTACAGCGTGAGTTCCAGCTCGCTTTGTTCCACGCGCGAGTCGGAGCCCTTGAAGTCGAAACGGTTGGTGATTTCCTTGTTGGCCTGCTCCACCGCGTTTTTCAGCTCGACCTTGTTGACTTCGGAAACGATATCGAAGCTCGGCATGATGCTCCTTTACTAGCGGAATACTTTGGCAAGACACCGGGGATTGTCATACCGGCGAAAGCCGGTATCCAGCGTCGTCGCGCGTTGTAACCCGAAGTCACTGGATTCCGGCTTTCGCCGGAATGACAGCATGTTTACAGTTTGCTTACTTGCTCTTCTTCTTGCGGGCGGCCGCCTTATTGGCTTGTATCCGCAGTCGAAGGGCATTCAATTTGATGAAACCGGCGGCATCGGCCTGATTGTACGCCCCGCCGTCGTCGT
>CAZCKI010000430.1:0-3278 GCA_964498815.1 uncultured Burkholderiales bacterium | reverse complement strand
CGGGCATGGCATTGGCGGAAAGCGACATTCAATTGGAGCTGGACCGGCGCAAGCCCGGCACCTCGCGCCACGTCACGCAACGCCACGAGGAAGACAAGGTTGAGATACTCTCCGGCGTTTTCGAAGGGTTGACCACCGGTACGCCGATCGCGCTGTTGATCCGCAACGAAGACCAGCGCAGCAAGGACTACGGCAATATTGCGCAGAGTTTCCGTCCGGGACACGCCGACTACACCTATCTGCAAAAGTACGGCCTGCGCGATCATCGCGGCGGCGGGCGCTCTTCGGCGCGCTTGACTGCACCGACGGTGGCGGCGGGAGCGGTGGCAAAAAAATGGCTGCGCGAGCATTGTTCGGTCGAGGTGCGCGGCTACCTCGCCGAACTCGGCCCGAACCAGATCGCTTTCGAATCGTGGGATGCCGTTGCGCAGAATCCGTTTTTTGTCGCAAATGTTGGTGCGGTGGCGGGCCTCGAGGCCTACATGGACCAGCTTCGCAAATCGGGTGAATCGTGCGGTGCCCGTATCAATGTGATAGCGAGCGGCGTACCCCCGGGGTGGGGAGATCCGCTCTACGATCGGCTGGATGCGACCATCGCCCACGCAATGATGGGCATCAACGCGGTAAAAGGTGTGGAAATCGGCGCGGGTTTTGCATCGGTAGCGCAGCTCGGCACGCAGCATTCGGACGAAATGTCCCCGGAAGGATTTCTATCCAATAATGCGGGTGGTGTATTGGGCGGTATCTCAACCGGGCAGGAGGTGTTGGTGTCGATAGCGATCAAACCGACCTCGTCCATTCGGCTGGACCGGCACAGCATCGATACCGAGGGTCATGCCGTCGTCATCAATACCCATGGACGTCACGATCCCTGCGTGGGAATCCGCGCGACGCCGATTGCCGAGGCGCTGCTGGCGCTGGTGCTGATCGATCACGCGCTGATGCAGCGCGCGCAAAACGGCGACGTGAAGTCCGCGACGCCGCGCATCGCTGCGTCGGCGCCGACGCGAACGCTACGTGCGGCGAGAACCGCCGAGGATCCGGACCCGGCCGAAGCCTGAGCCGTCGGCGGCTAGCGGCTGATATCGCGAAAGTCGGGTATGCCCGCCAACTCCTTGTTGAGCAGGAACAGGGTGAACAACTCCATGGCGACTTCCGGGGGAAATCCCTCGCGCTCAGGCCGATCCATCATCGTTACCCGCGAAAGAAAGCTGTGCAGGCGCCAGGTTCCCCAGGCTGCGGTGATCCTGGGAATCAGGTGTGGCGCAAGTTGTTCGATGGCGCTCCGCGCGCCGGGGTCGGCGGACGTTTGCGCCGTCACCTCGTCGTTCGACGCGGGGGCAAAAACGTTTTGCGGTAATTTGATCTGGACCTGCATATGATCTCCGGGGCTATGCCGTTGGGTATGCCAGCATCTTATCGGCTGCTTCGGCGCAAATCTTCCAAAAAAGTCACACTTTTACAAGACTTTACATTCCAAACTGCCTGCCGAGGCCACTGCGGTTGCTGCGCCGCACCAAGTTGGCGCGCGCGGTATAATTTACGACTATGCATACCGCTTCGGCTACGCCGCAAAATCTCTATGACAAGCTCTGGAATGCCCATCTGGTTCACGAGGAATCGGACGGCACCGCGCTGATTTACATCGATCGCCACCTCGTCCACGAGGTGACCAGCCCGCAGGCCTTCGAGGGGCTGGAAATCAACGGCCGCAAGGTCTGGCGTACGCAGTCGATCGTCGCGACCGCCGATCATAACGTGCCGACCACGTCGCGCAAGGACGGCATTGCCGACCCGACTTCGCGATTGCAAGTCGAGACCCTCGACAAGAACATCGCCAAGTTCGCCGTACCGGTGTATTTCGGCATGAACGATGCAAGGCAAGGCATCGTCCACGTGATCGGGCCGGAGCAGGGCGCGACGCTGCCGGGCATGACGGTCGTGTGCGGCGATTCGCACACCTCCACGCATGGGGCGTTTGCGGCGCTTGCGTTCGGCATCGGCACTTCCGAAGTCGAGCACGTACTCGCCACGCAGTGCCTGGTCACGCGCAAGTCCAAGTCCATGCTGATCCGCGTCGAAGGCCAGGTCGGTCGAGGCGTGACGGCCAAGGACATCGTGCTCGCTATCATCGGCAAGATCGGTACCGCCGGCGGCACCGGCTATGCGCTCGAATTCGCCGGTTCCGCGATCCGCGCCCTGTCGATGGAAGGACGCATGACGGTTTGCAATATGGCGATCGAAGCCGGCGCACGCGCCGGCATGATCGGCGCCGACGAAAAGACGATCGCCTATCTGCGCGGCCGTCCGCACGCACCACAGGGCGAAATGTTCGAGCGTGCGGCCGCCTACTGGCGCAGCCTGCAAAGCGACCCGGGCGCGTCGTTCGATCGCGTTGTCGACCTGCGTGCGGAAGCGATCCAGCCGCAGGTGACCTGGGGCACCTCGCCGGAGATGGTCGCCTCGATCGGCGATCGCGTCCCCGATCCCGCGCGCGAAGCCGATCCGTCCCGGCGCGAATCGATGGAGCGTGCCCTGCAGTACATGGGCCTGGCTCCCAATATGCCGATCGCCGACATCAAGATCGACAAGGTGTTTATCGGTAGTTGCACCAATTCTCGTATCGAGGACCTGCGCGCCGCCGCGAGCGTGCTCAAGGGCCGTCATATCGCCGCCAACGTAAAGCTGGCGATGGTGGTGCCGGGTTCCGGGCTGGTGAAAAGGCAGGCCGAGGCCGAAGGGCTCGATCGCATCTTTTTGGCGGCCGGATTCGAGTGGCGCGAACCGGGCTGTTCGATGTGCCTCGGCATGAACGACGACCGGCTGTCGCCGGGGGAGCGCTGCGCGTCGACATCCAATCGCAATTTCGAAGGCCGCCAGGGAGCCGGCGGCCGTACCCATTTGCTCAGTCCGGAAATGGCGGCCGCCGCGGCCATCGCCGGTCGTTTCGCCGACGTTCGGCAGATCCTGTAACCGGAGAAAATTCCATGAATAGGCTGATTGCGATTTGTGCCCTTGCCGCCTTTGCCGCGCTGCTGGGTGGCTGCAACACCATCGAGGGCTTGGGCAAGGACATCAAGAAGGGCGGCGAAGCCGTGGAGAAAGCGGCGGAAAAGGCCAAGAGCTGATGGAACCATTTCGCCAACACAGGGGCTTGGTGGCGCCGCTGGATCGTGCCAACGTCGATACAGACGCCATTATTCCCAAGCAATTCCTGAAGTCGATCCAGCGTTCCGGCTTCGGCCCGAACCTGTTCGACGAATGGCGTTATCTCGATC
>CAZCKI010000429.1:0-3281 GCA_964498815.1 uncultured Burkholderiales bacterium | reverse complement strand
GGCTAATATGGCGATGCGCGCTTCTCAATGTCAACCCAAGGGAGACAATCATGGCCGGCTCGAACAAGATGTATTTCGCTGTAAAGATCATTCTGCCCCGTGTCAGCGAAAAGAAGGCATTTGCAAACGGCAAGCTGGGAACGGCAGCCACCGCTGTCACGCGAGATAGCGCCAGCCTTGCGACCCTCGTCACAATTGATAGCGACTCCCTGGCAACGGCAGTTACCTCTGATACTCCCACGACGGACGGACCGACGCTAGCGGCCGCTGCCAATAACAAGAACGGCGAGAAAGGAATGTGTCTGGGCGTGGAAGGCCATCTGGGCGCGAGTTTCCTCGAGTTCAACAGCAAGGAGAATGCCGCTTGCAAGAACCTCGCCGAGGCGGAAAAGCTGATCGTGCGCAAACACAAGGCCTGGCTGGTCAATGCCTATGATTGGTTCGTGACCACCATCTCACCGCCTGCCGCCGCAGCCCAGCCTGCCAAAAAAGCCAAGGGCAAGCCCGCAGCCAAGGCCGGCAAAAAGAAAAAAGCCAAGTAAGCAGTCGCGATGAGCGCCGTAAAAGCAGCGCGGGTGCGCCAGCCCGCGCTTGCCGCCACTGAGGTGATTCGTCACCGGCGAGCCTTTTCCGCTTCCGAGTGCTCGACGATCATCGAACTCGCCGACAATTTGGAAGCAGCCAAAGATCAATTTCAAAATTATGGTGAGGTTCGCGGTGCCAGCACCATCTGGTGGTTGCCCACCGCCAAAGCACCGAAATGGCTGACGCAGCGACTGCGCGAATTGATGCGCGAGGCGGCGACCGAATATGCTTTCGATATTTCGCTCCCCATGGAAAACTTGAAATTGATGGCGTACCGTCGCGGTAATCGCGTGCCATGGCACGTCGACTGCGGCGGCCGGGCGTTTACGCGCAAGCTCACCCTCACCTTGCTGCTTTCGTCGCCGGCCACCTTCGATGGGGGCAAGCTGACCTTGGCCAATTATGCCGCAGACTTGCACCGCGACATCGGCGACGCGGTTATTTTTCCGTCCTTCATGGCGCACAAGGTAACCACCGTCGCCAAAGGCACTCGCCACACCCTGATCGCCTGGGCACACGGGCAGCCGTTTCGGTAATTCTCCGCCAGCTCGACATGCCCCGACAAGGCATGTCCCTTTGCGTAGGGGCATTTGGCCGGCGGCGGCCCCACCCACACCACTTCCCGCGCCGACAGGCAGTTTGCCGCTCGCGAGTCCGCCTGCCAGCCGATCGCCAATGACTGCCGGTCCATCTTGCACCCCGCCCCAAGGGTGCGGGCGCACCCAAACCGTTTGGAATTTACCAAAGTTCACTTTTCAAAGCACCCCTTTCCACGCCCAGCGGCATAGAATTCCCTGGCGTTATTGCGGTGCATAAGCCAATGCCGAATCGGCCCGGCCAACGACCCGCAAAGATTGCTTGGGGCGCCATTCGTCGCATTTGACACGGCGCATTTTTGGGAATGCCTGCGAACTCGATTCGCGGCAATGATTCTAAAAATAACAATTGCGAGGTTGCAATATGGCTGTGATCTTTTTGAAAAGCACGCACTTCGAGGGCTACCGCGTACGACGCATGGCCAACGGCGAAACCCGCGAGAAATACTTTCGCGCACGCGAACTGCGCGGCGACAAATTCGTCCGTCTCACCGGCAAGAAGCTGGCCGAACTTCGCGACGAAGCGCACAAGTACGACCTGGTCCTGGAAAAATGGCAGAAGCGCGCCATCAAGGGGCGCGAAATGCGCGTGGTGCCGGGTCCGCGCAACAATACCGGCGTCAACGGCATCAATTTCGGTTTCCGCTACGAGCGGCTGGTCGGCGATCGACTCGCCAAGTACCCGGCCTTCGTAGTCCACTGCCGCGACACCAGCGGCAAGCAAATCAAGAAGACCTTTGTAGTCAGCGCGCACGGCTACCAAGGTGCCTGGCTGAAAGCGGTTCAGTCGCTGATCGACATCAAGCGCTTTCCGCCCAGCAGCAAGGCCGAGATCATGAAAAGAATGCCACCGGAATCGCGCACGCGGCGCCGGCGCCCCGGCCGCAAGTAAGGCTTCAGAATCCGCCGGCGTGACCATCCTTGCGGTGGTCGCTGCCGGCGCAGTAGCCGTCTTCCCCCATGCGCCAGATCAGTTGGGCGCCGCCAAAAGCGAAATTGACGGCATCCGCCGGTGCAATCCGATGGCCCAGTGCTTCCAGTCCGGTGCCTACCCGCGCGGCAAGCGCCTCCTCCAGGCCGATACTGCCGTCGACATTCACCACCCATCGCGATGCATCGCTGGCGGCCTGCGGGTTCTGACCGTAGTCGGCCATGCGCGTGACCATCTGCACGTGCCCTTGCGGTTGCATATTGCCACCCATCACGCCGAAGGACATCAGCGGACGGTTGTGCTGATCGGTGAGGAAGCCGGGGATGATGGTCTGGAAGGGCCGCTTGGCGGGACCCACCCGGTTGGGATGACCCGCCTGCAGCACAAAACCGTGGCCGCGGTTTTGCAACGATATGCCGGTGTCCGGCACCACCACGCCGCTGCCGAAGCCCATGTAATTGGACTGGATCAGGCTCACCATCATGCCGCTTGCGTCCGCCGCGGTCAGGTAGACGGTTCCCCCGTGTTTGGGGATGCCGAACACCGGCTTGCCCGCACGCTTCATGTCGATCAGTTTGGCGCGGGAGGCGAGGTAGTCGGGAGACAGCAGTGCCGCCGCCGGTACCTCCATGCTGGCCGGGTCGGAAATATAGCGGTAGGCATCGGCAAAGGCGAGTTTCATGGCCTCCAGTTGCAGATGAACGCTCGCCACCGAATCGACCGGGTAGCTGGCAAGATCGAAATGATTGAGGATACCGAGGCAAATCAGCGCAGCCAGTCCCTGGCCGTTGGGCGGGATCTCGTGCAAACGCACATCGCGATAATCGACGTGGATGGTGGCTACCGCATCGCAAGTGTGTGCGGCCAGGTCGGCTTGGATCATCGCGCCGCCCTGCGCCGAAGAATGTGCCGCGATTTTTTCGGCAAGAACTCCTTTGTAAAAAGCTTCTCCGTTGCTGGCGGCGATCGCTTCCAGCGTATCGGCTTGTGCCGCAAACAGCCATTTTTCGCCGGCTCGCGGCGCGCGTCCCCCCGGTGTGAAATCGCGCATAAAGTCGGCCTGACCCTGCAGCATCGCCGCCTGGCGCGCCCAACTTTCGGCGGTGAGCGGCGAGCCCAGGTAGCCGTAGCGCGCGTAGCGCACCGCCGGCCCGAACAGTCTTGCGAAA
>CAZCKI010000428.1:0-3288 GCA_964498815.1 uncultured Burkholderiales bacterium | reverse complement strand
TCGGTCATGCCCTTCTTGTTGTTGTCCAGTTCCTCGAGCGTGATCATCGGCAGGTAGACGTCGTGCTCCTCGAAGCGGAACAGCGAGGTCGGGTCGTGCATCAGCACATTGGTATCGAGCACAAACAGTTTGGTGGCGGACTTGCCGGCGGCGGGCTTGGCTGCAACGGGTCTTGGGGACAAGGCGTTCCTTCCTCTATGGACGGGCTTAAAACCGGGGGTGATGCGAAAGCACCGGGAGGGTGTAGAGGCTAAATTCCCTCAGATGCGAACACATCCGATGGGTGTAAAAGCGAAAAACCCTCCTGAAGCGGTTTGCCTCAGAAGGGTTCGAATGGGGTGAGTGGTTCAATGAGTCGTTTCGGTACGTGTCGCTACTCTGTAATCGGCGTCGTTTCGCTACCTTATCACAAGGATTTGAGGCTGTTCAATACTTCTTCGGCGTGGCCGTCGGCCTTGAGGCCGCGCCATTCCTTCAGGATCTCGTTATTGGAGCCCATGATGAAGGTCGAGCGCTCGATGCCCATCACCTTCTTGCCGTACATATTCTTTTCCTTGATGACGCCGAACAGCTTGCACATCGTTTCATCGCCGTCCGACAACAGTTCGAAGGGGAAGCTCATCTTCGCCTTGAAACGCTCGTGCGAGGCCACCGTATCGCGCGATACGCCGAACACCGTGTAGCCGGCCTTGCGAAACTGTTTGTGCAGGTCGCGAAACTGCATGCCCTCCACCGTGCAGCCGGGCGTGTCGTCCTTGGGGTAGAAGTAGAGGATGTAGCGGTGGCCGCGAAACGCGGTGCTGGCGAAGCGCTGGCCGCCGGTGGCGGGGACTTCGAAATCGGCGATGGTGTTCATAACGACTCCAATAGCAGGTTGGGATGACAGTGTGACTACGCGGCCTCGCGCAGATCGTCGGCACTCGCTTCGCCGAGGAAGCGCGGGCCTTGCAACAGCAGCGTGCCGCTGCGGCCGGGCAGGCTCCCTTGAATCGCGTGAAAATAGGGCAGGTGCGCGCGGTCGAGGTGGCTGTGCAGCGTTTCGGTCGCCACCAGTTCGTAGCCCTGATCGCGCCAGCCGGCCAGCAGTTTTTCGAACACCGGTTTCAGGCGCATGCCTTCCAGTTCGGCGTGCAGCGTAAACACATGGGCGGCGGTCTTCGGCGTCGAGGCGACGATCGTCTGCGGGTCGGCCGCTGTCATGGCCAAGAGCCGCTCGTGCACATTGGCTTCGGTGACGCCGTCAAGGCCGATCAACTCATCGAGCGTCGGCAGCGTGGTCGGTAATTGCGGACAGTTGATGATCTCGGCGTTCCACACCGGGAAGTGCGGTTGGCCTTCGCCCGCGCTGTTTCCAACCAAGGCGCGGCCGTCGGAGCAATAGGCGAAACCCATTTCCTGGGTGAGCCGCAGCGCGTGCTTGTTCATCTGCCAGCCGGCCGCGCCGTGGGTGAGCGACGGCGCCTTGAAAATATCGCAATAGCGGTTCTGCGCGCGCTCCATTTCCGCGCGCGTCCACTCGGGGCCGGCATGCGCGACGCCGTCCTGCCAGCGCACGTGGTCCCAGCAATGGATGCCGGTCTCGAAACCCTGGTCCTTCACCTTGCGCAAAATATCGGCGCAGCGCCTGCCGATGTCCGGGCCCGGCAGCAGGGTGCCGTACAACAGGGTCGGGAAGCCGTAGTGCGACACCACCGAGGTGCGTTTGACCTTGGCGAAAAACCCTTTGCGAAACACGCGCTTGATGGCACGGCCGGTGTGGTCGGGGCCGAGACTGAACAAAAAGGTGGCGCCGGCCTGGTGCGATTTCAGCAGGTCCAGCAGGGCCGGAACGCCGACGCGGGTGCCTTTCAGCGTATCGACGTCGATCTTGAGTGCGAGCAGCTTTTTCATATTCTGGGTGCAATTATAGGGGCAGATACGCCTTGCCGATGGGGGCGGATAAAATACGACCATGCAAATAGACGAACCCGCCCCCAACCCGCAGTGGTCGCCTTACCAACTGATGGGCGGCGAAGAGAAAGTGCGAGCGCTGGTCAACCGCTTCTACGACTTGATGGACGAAGACCCGGATTACTTCGGCGTCCGCAAGCTGCATCCTCAATCGCTCAGCGGTTCGCGCGAAAAGCTTTTCATGCACCTCTCCGGCTGGCTGGGCGGACCGCCGCTGTACGAGGAAGCCTACGGCCACCCGCGCCTGCGCGCGCGCCATCTGCACGTCGCGATCGGCATCACTGAGCGCGACCAGTGGATGGCGTGCATGACGCGAGCGATGGCGGACATCGGCGTGGAAGACGGTTTGCGCAAGCACCTTGTCGCATCGTTTTTTAAGACCGCCGACTGGATGCGCAATCGCGAAGGCTGAGCGCCAGGAACCCGTATGCCGAGCATCTATACCTTTGCTGAATACTCGTCCGCATGGCCGGCGGCTTTCGCCGCGGAAGCGGACCGCCTGCGCCGTTTGCTTGGCGAGGTACTCACCGAGATTCACCACATCGGCAGCACCTCGGTGCCGGGCCTGGCCGCCAAGCCGGTGATCGACCTGATGCCGCTCACCACCGATATCGCCCGCATCGATGCCTGCTCGCAAACCTTGCAGGACGCCGGCTACCAACCGTGGGGGGAGTACGGCCTGCCGGGCCGGCGCCTTTTCACCCGGGATGCCGACGGCGTGCGCACTCACAACCTGCATTTTTATGCCGAGGGGCACGCCGACGTCGCGCGCCATCTCGCGTTTCGCGACTACCTGCGCGCGCACGACCTGGTGTGCGACCAATACGCCGTCATCAAGCGCCAGGCCTACGCCGAACATCCCGCCGACATCGCCGCCTACAGCGCCGCCAAGAACGACTGGATTAAACGCGCCGAGCAACTGGCCCTGCTGTGGTACCGGACCGGAGGGCGGTAGAATCACGGCAAGGCAACGCCTGAGTGGGTATTCCAAGCGCATGAACCGACTTCCCCTGCTGCTGTTCTTCATCGGCATCTTCGCCTACGTGGTGTGGTGGTATCGGCGTTCGACCCAGCTGCTGCATGAATGGGCCGAAAGCAACGGCTACACCAACCTGCAAGCGAGCCGCGCCATGCTCTTCAATGGCCCGTTCGGCTGGACCACTTCGCGCGGCCAGCAGGTCTTCAAGGTGCAGGTCTACGACCCCGCCATTCATCGCACGCGCGCAGGCTGGGTGCGCTGCGGCTCGTTCTGGTCCGGCATGGCGAGCGACCAGGTCGACGTGCGCTGGGACGATGACGCCGATGCCCGTTCCGGCTGGAAACACTGAGCGTGACTAC
>CAZCKI010000427.1:0-3312 GCA_964498815.1 uncultured Burkholderiales bacterium | reverse complement strand
GGTTTCGCAGGCAAGTCCAGAGGGGCATCATCGTCTTGCCCGTTTCAGTACAGAATCGACGCCCAGGTTTGCCAGCGCGTCGGCGCGCTCATTCTCGGCGTGGCCCGCGTGTCCCTTTACCCAGCGCCACTCGATGTCGTGATGCGCAGCGAGATCGTCCAGCACTTTCCACAAGTCGGCGTTCTTGACCGGTTTCTTGTCGGCCGTACGCCAGCCGTTGCGCTTCCAGCCGTGGATCCACTCGCTGATGCCTTTTTGCACATACGACGAATCGGTGTGCACCACCACCTTGCACTGTCGTGTCAGGGTCTTCAATGCCTCAATCACCGCTTGCATTTCCATGCGGTTGTTGGTGGTGTCCTGCTCGCCACCGTAGATTTCTTTTTCGGTGCCGTTACAGCGCAACAAGGCGCCCCAGCCGCCGACACCGGGATTTCCTTTGCAGGCCCCGTCCGAGTAAATATCGACCACCATCACT
Organism: uncultured Burkholderiales bacterium; assembly: GCA_964498815.1. Classification (GTDB taxonomy): domain Bacteria; phylum Pseudomonadota; class Gammaproteobacteria; order Burkholderiales; family Usitatibacteraceae; genus UKL13-2. The sequence goes on along the minus strand of CAZCKI010000427.1, from coordinate 2,834 downwards.
TCACCAATCGCAAGCTTGCACCGCGCTTGGCGGCCGTCGCGAACTTGCGCTGGCTGACCGCCTGATCGCTCCAGGCGGGGGCGATCAGGCGCATTCCCTGCACGCGCTTGATCGCGGCCAGCATGTATACGCCACCGGAAACACCCCACCAGCGGTCGCCGGCTCGTTCCATGAAGCGCCAGCGGCGTTGCCACACTTCGGATTCGCAAGGCGGTATATAGCAGGTCAGCCTGCCTGCGGCAGGCTCAAAACCGAGCAATTGCAGCCAGTCCTTCATGCGCACCAGCGATACGAACTGGCCCTGCCAGGGATAACCCTCGGAGGCCCACAACTTTTTCACGCCGAACAGGCTCCAGGGATTGAAGCCGGTGATGAGAATCCGGCCTTCGGGTCGCATTACTCGATCAACCTCGCGCAGGATTTCATGCGGCTTGTCGCTGAATTCCAGCAGGTGCGGCAGCAGCATCAGGTCGATCGACTGCGCGTCGAAGGGCAATTCGTGAAACTGGGCGCGTACGTCGCCGCCGGTCGGTGAAACTCGCAGCCGGTGCACGATGCGCGACTCGTGCAGCAGGTCGACCTGCTGCAGGCCAAGTTGCAGCGCATGGTAGCCAAAAATGTCGGGCACCACGCTGTCCAGCCACTGCCGCTCGCGTGCCAGCACGTACTGGCCGAGCGGGGCCGAAAACCATTCAGGTAAACTCGCTTTTTGCATGGGTGGAATTGTATAACGATGTCCCGGTATTCATGAACAATTCCATCGCCGCCGGTGTACGCCAGACCCGATAACCAACCCTCCCCATGAGCCGCAACCCGATGAATCCCGCCTTGCAGATACGCCCAACCCGCAGCGAAGACGTGCCGGTCATTCGCGACCTCATCCACCAATTGGCGATGTACGAGAAGCTCGAACACATGATCACCGGCAGCGAAGCGATGCTCCACGAGAATCTGTTCGGTGCAAGACCGTCGTGCGAATGTGTATTGGCCGTCGCAGACGGGGTGCCGGTGGGATTTGCGCTGTATTTCACCACTTTTTCCACATTTCTTTGCCAGCCCGGCTTGTACCTCGAAGATCTGTTCGTGGTGCCCGCGGCTCGCGGTCACGGCTATGGCAAGGCCATGCTGAAATACTTGGCGGCGGTGGCGGTAGAGCGCAATTGCGGCCGCTTCGAATGGCGGGTTCTGGACTGGAATACGCCTTCGATCGAGTTTTATCGTTCGCTGGGGGCGCAAATCATGCCGGAGTGGCATTTGGTGCGCATGATTGCGCCCGAATTTGCCGCCTTAGCGGGTATGCCTTACACACGAAGTCCCCGTTAATCGGCCAAAGTACCCAAAAAAGCAAAAATTAAAGGAAAATGGTCCCCATGATAAAACGATCGCCACCCATGCCGACCATCGCTAGCCGACTTTGCTGGGCCATTTGCGCGTTCCTGCTGCCGGCATTCTGCGTAGCGACGGAACCTGCGCCGGAAAATCCCGCACCGCCCGCCGAAACGGTGGAGCCCGCACCGGTAGACGCCGGCAAAGCGATCATCCCGGAAATTACCCCTGTCGCGCCGCCTACCGCGGCAGCGGACGCCGTTCCCCCGGCCGTTTTGATCGAAACCGACCTCTGGGAACGCGTACGACGTGGCTTTGCCTTGCAAGAACTGAATTCCCCGCTGATTCGCAAGCACGAGCAGTGGTATGCCAACCGCCCGGATTACATCCAGCGCTTTGTCGAACGCGGTTCGCGTTACCTGTACCACGTGGTCGAGGAAGTCGAGCGCCGTGGCATGCCGACCGAGATCGTGCTGCTGCCGATCATCGAAAGCGCGTTCAATCCACAGGCCTTCTCGCGGGCACAGGCTGCCGGCATGTGGCAGTTCATTCCATCGACCGGGAAGCTGTATGGCTTACCGCAGGACTGGTCAGCCGACCACCGGCGCGACGTGATCCTTTCGACCAATGCCGCGCTGGACTATCTGCAAAAATTGTATGCGCAATTCAATTCATGGGAACTGGCCTTTGCCGCCTATAACTGCGGGGAAGGCTGCGTTGCGCGTGCGATCCTGAAAAACGAACGCAAGAAGAAGCCCACCGATTTTGCGCATCTCAATCTGCCGACGGAAACGAAGAACTATGTACCGAAGCTGATGGCGGTCAAAAATATCGTAATGGCTCCCGGCAGCTTCAACGTGGCGCTGGGAACCGTCGTCAATCGCCCCTATTTCACCAAGGTCGATGCGCCCGAACACATCGACGTCGATTTGGCGGCGCGACTCGCCGAAATGCCGCTGGATGAATTCGCGGCGCTGAATCCGGCATTCATCAAGCCGGTCGCCTCCAGCCGCTCCGGCTATTTCCTGGTGCCGATCGAAAATGCCGCGCTGTTTCGCAGCAATCTGGAACAATATCGCTCGCTGAATGGGCCCCTGGTTTCGTGGCAGACGGTGAACGCCAAGCGCGGCGAGTCGGTGGAAAACGTCGCCCGCCGCAACGGCATGACCGCTTCGTTCTTGCGCGCGACCAACGGTCCCTTCAAGGAGCGCAAAGGAAAGTTTACCCAGCCCGTGACCATCATGGCGCCGATCGCGAAAGACGCCGAGATCATCCGCGCCACCCTCGATCGCAAAGGTGCGCTGAAAGGCGGTTTACCGCCGCCGGAACCGAATACCGATGCTCCTTTGTCGCTTGCCCCGGTACGCCAGACCGAATTGAATCGTGAAATACCGGCACCAGCTGTGGCGGAGACTGTGACTGCAACGTTGCCGAGCGAACCTGTGCCGAGCAGTTACGTCGTGCAGGCGGGCGACACGTCGAGCGACCTCAACTACACCACGACCACG
>CAZCKI010000426.1:0-3314 GCA_964498815.1 uncultured Burkholderiales bacterium | reverse complement strand
CCAGAAGGGATTGGGACTTTTGATGCCCAGAAAGTTGGTGCTGAGATCGGCCATGGGTTGCTCCCGGTCTTGCGAAATCGATAGTTGGATTGGTTGCTAACCGCGCAGCGCGCGATCGATGGAAATTGCAGCGCGCTTGCCGTGCTCGACCGCTTCGACGGTGAGGTCGCGCCCGCCGTAGCGGCAATCGCCGCCGGCCCAGATCTTGGCGTTGGAGGTGCGGCCGTCTTCGTCGGTGCGAATGCGGTCGTTTTGCAGGGCGATGGTGGCGCCGACCGACGCATCGTCGAAGACCTGGCCGATGGCCTTGAACACCATGTCGGCGGGCAGCGTGAAACTCTCGCCGGTTTCGGTGAGCTTGCCGTTGTCCGAGCGCGTGTAGGCGAAGCGCACGCCGTGGACTTGGCCTTTTTCGGCCAGCACTTCCTTGGGGGCGGCCCAGTGCTTGATCTTGACGCCGTTCTTCTTGGCCCAGTCCTGCTCGTAACCGGAAGCGCTCATCGCCTCCTCGCCGCGACGGTAGACGATGGTCACGTCCTCGGCGCCGAGCAATCTCGATTGCACCGCCGCATCGACAGCGGTCATGCCGCCGCCGATCACCACCACCCGGCGGCCGATCGGCACTTCGGCCACGTCGGTGGCCTGGCGCAATTCGGCGATGAAGGCGACCGCGTCGCGCAAGCCCTCGGCCTGCGGCTCGGCCACACCCAGCGCATTGACGCCGGCCAGACCCATGCCGAGAAACACCGCATCGTGATCGCGCACGAGGCTGTTCAGGACGATGTCGCGGCCCAGCACTTTATTGGGCAGCACCTCGATGCCGCCGATCGACAGCAGCCACTCGATTTCCCGTTGCGCGAAGCCGTCCACCGTTTTGTAGGTGGCGAGGCCGTATTCGTTGAGGCCGCCGAGCTTGGGCCGCGCGTCGAACAGCACCACGGCGTGTCCCAGCATGGCGAGGCGATGCGCGCAGGAGAGGCCGGCAGGGCCCGCGCCGACCACGGCCACGCGCTTGCCGCTGGATGCAGCGCGGGTGAACAAAGGAGCGCCGGCATTCGTGGACAACCCGGCAAACAGGCCGTCGGTGGCGTAGCGCTGCAGCATGCCGATCTCGACCGGCTTGTCTTCGTTGGTGTTGCGCACGCAGGCCTGCTCGCACAGCATCTCGGTGGGACAGACGCGCGCGCACATGCCGCCCAGGATATTCTCTTCGAGAATGGTCTTGGCCGCACCGCGAACGTTGTCCTGCGCGATGCGCTGGATGAAGGTGGGGATATCGATGCCGGTGGGGCAGGCGGTGGTGCAGGGCGCGTCGAAGCAGTAGTAGCAGCGGTCGGATTCGATCAACGCCTGCACGCGATTCAGCGGTGCGTGGGCGTCGCCGAAGTTTTCCTGATACGCCTCCGCGCTCAGACGTCCGGCGCAAATGCCTGCGGGGTTCTTGGTGTCCATCGTGCATTTCTCCCGAATGACGAAGGTTGGGGGGTCAGGCAGACGTTTTCATCGCGTGCTGGATCGAGCGCCGCAGGCCGTCGGCCATTTGCGCGATTTCGTCCGGCGTGGAAATGAAGGGAGGCCCGACCGCGATGCATTCGCCGGCCATACGCAGCAGCAAGCCTTCTTCGATGCCCTGCTCGAACACCTTCATGGCGCGCAGGCCCGGCTTGCCGGGGATGGGTTCCAGGTCAACGGCAGCACAGAAACCCATGTTGCGGATATCGACCACGCCGGGCTCACCCTTTAGCGCGTGCATGGCATTTTCCAGCAAGGGCTCGAGTTCGCGTGCGCGCTGGATCAGGCCCTCGCCCACCAGCAGGTCGAGCGAGGCGTGACCGACCGCCGCGGCCATGGGGTGGCCGGAATAGGTGTAGCCGTGCAGCAGTTCCACCGCATAGGCGGGCGCGCCGGAACCCATGAAGGTTTGGTACAGCTCTTCGCGGACGATGATGCCGCCCATCGGGATGATGCCGTTGGTGATGGCCTTGGCGAATACCAGGATGTCGGGGGTCACGCCGAATCGTTGCGCGCCGAAGTTTTCGCCCATGCGGCCGAAGCCGGTGATGACTTCGTCGAAGATCAGCAGGATGCCGTGCTTGGTGCAGATATCGCGCAGCTTTTGCAGATAGCCGACCGGCGGCACCAGCACGCCGGAGGAGCCGGACATGGGTTCGACGATGACCGCCGCGATGGTGGACGCGTCGTGCAGGGCGACCAGTCTCTCCAGTTCGTCCGCCAGGTGCGCGCCCCAGGTGGGCTGGCCCTTGCTGAAGGCCATTTGCGAAAGATTGTAGGTGTGCGGCAGGTGATCGACGCCGCCCAGCATGATGGGGCCGAACATCTTGCGGTTGGCGACCATGCCACCCACCGACGTGCCGCCGAAGCCGACGCCGTGATAGCCGCGCTCGCGGCCGATGAAGCGGGTGCGGGCACCCTCGCCGCGCAGGCGGTGGTAGCCGTAGGCGATTTTCATCGCGGTATCGACCGACTCGGAACCCGAGTTGGTGAAGAACACGCGTTCCAGCCCCTCAGGCGCCATCTCGGCGACACGGTCGGCGAGGCTCAGCGTAATCGGGTTGCAAAACTGGAAGGCGGTGGAATAGTCGAGCGTTTCGGCTTGGTGGCGCACCGCTTCGACGATCTTCGGGTGACCGTGGCCGATGGGACAGCACCAGAGGCCGGACAGGCAGTCGAACAGCTTCTTGCCGTCGGTGGTGGTGTAATACGCGCCCTTGGCGCTGGCGAGGATCTTCGGATGCTCGCGGAAATAGCGATTGGAGGTAAACGGCAGCCAGTAATGATCGAGGCCGAGGGCGGGTTGTCGGGCGTTCATGGGGTCTCCCAGTGTGGCCGAAGAACGGGCATTTTCACCCTTTGCAGCGGGGCGCGCCACGGTTCACAACGGCCGGTACGATAGTCTCGATTTCATCGTATCAGGAAAATTTTACTCCTTGGTAAAATTTTCCTGCAAACGGCGTGTTGCGGCGGCCAGGAGGACGGCAAGATTGCCGTGGCGGTGCACGCCCTTTGGGGTAAGATCGCCTTGAAAATCATCAAGAACAGACGCTAGGGAGAGGCCATGTCCGCACCGTTCAATCCGTATGCCGCACCCGTCGCCGTGGTCGACGACGTCAGCGACGCAGCCGACCAAGAGGCGGAAAAAATCCGCAAGGAGCACATCAAGCACGAGGCGTCGCTCAAGGCTGTCGGCCTGTTGTATTACCTCGGCGGATTCGGGTTGTTGGCCGTTTCGCTATCCGTTTTTTATCCGGCGCTGTACGATGCGCAGCCGAAGATTGGCACATCCCAATCTGTCC
>CAZCKI010000425.1:0-3317 GCA_964498815.1 uncultured Burkholderiales bacterium | reverse complement strand
AAGAATGGCTCAAAATGCATCAAACCCACTATCTTTTCGCAGGTGCCGAGCCGGGCAATGATCGCGTTCTTGCAAAGCTTCGCATGATCCAAACATTGTATTTCCCTGAACTTGTCGCAGAGGTGAGTGTTGCGATATTGGCTGCTCGCGAAATGGTTGCGGCTAATCTTGAAGGTGGACAAGATCGAATTAATAAGGCACAAATCGCTGGCGGTGCGAATTGGCAGAACATGTTGCCGGATGCCGGTTTAGTTTCAGCTTCTCAAGGTAAATTTAAGAATGTTTTGCTGGCGACAAATGCACTGGTGGCGAAAGCCAGTCAGATTATGGCAAGTTTTCTGGAAAGCAGGCCCGAGTAGACTGGTGCCTATCACTGACGCCTCTCCCCAAAAGTCTTCTGGTTCTCCGCACAATTAGGCCCGCTTAAACACCGCCAGCGCCCCACCCGCCATCACAAACAAACTCCCCAACCCGCGATTAGTCCAGCGGATATGACTCTCGTCTTTCAGCAGCCTCAAGATCTTTGCTGCAAACCCGGTGTACGCAGCCATGACGATCACGTCGACCACCGTGAGAGTCAGCGCCAGGATCACGTATTGCATCGCGATCGGCCTCGCGGGATCGATGAACTGCGGCAGCACTGCCAGCTGAAACAGAATGCCCTTGGGGTTGGTGAGGCTCACGAAGAAACCTTGCAGGAAAATGCCGCGCGTTGACGCATCGCGGAATTCGGTGCGGGCGGCGATGGTTTCGAACGGCACCGGCGCTTCGCGGAATTTCTGGATTCCCAGCCACGCCAGGTAGAGCGCGCCGCACCATTTCATCACTTCAAAGGCGGTGCTGGAGGCCATCAGCATGGCGCCGAGGCCGAGCGCGATGACTGTTATGTTGACGCACACCGCAACCTGCATGCCTAGCGCGTTCCACATGCCGCGCTTCCAGCCGTATTTCATGCCGGCCGACATCGACGAAAGCGCGCCGGGCCCGGGGGAGACGCAGATGAGGAGGGAGGCGATCAGGTAGGCGAGCCAGGTGGCGAGGGACATGAGGGGCAATTCGGTGGTGGTCGTAGGAGGCGACATTTTACCGGTTGCTTCGTTTTGACGAAATAATTTCCTTGCTTCACACTGGATTGCATGAAGAAACAAATTGAAGCCGTACAGCGCGCCTACCCGAAAATCTACCTCGCCTGCCACGCCGAGCACGTGAAAGCGAAGTCGAATGAATTCCGTCTGTCCGCGCGTGACTCCAGCATCCTGGCACACCTCGAACCACGCAGGCCTCAGACTGCGAATGCATTGGCAGTGCACCTTGGAGTGCGCGCTTCCACTTTTTCTGCGGCGATCAAGCGCCTGGTGGCGTTGGGCTATGTGAATCGGCGCGCTGACCCCAACGACAGGCGCGCCGCGCAACTGACTCTGTCTGCGCTGGGTGCCAAGGCGATGTCCGCCACGTCTGTCCTTGACGCGGCACGCGTCGCGAACCTGCTCTCGCAACTGACGCCAAGCGAGCGCACCGCTGCCGTCGCCGGCCTAAGCCTGCTGGCGGAAGGCGCCCAACGCGTGGCCAAGGAAAAGAAATGATCAAAATCGCGCTGATCGCAGTTGCCATCCTGATTCTCCTGATCGTCGTCGTGGTCGCCGTCGGCCTGCTGTTGCCACAAAGCCACGTGCTGTCGCGGGCGATCACCCTGAAGCAAAAGCGCGAAGCGGTATATGCCGTGGTGAGCGATCTGAAAAACGCAGCAAGCTGGCGCAAGGACCTGCAATCGGTCGAGGTGGTGACAACCGCCAATGGCGAAACGCTATACCGGGAGAAAAGCGCGCACGGCGAGCTGCGCTACCGCATCCTTGCGACCGAGCCCCCGACGAAATTCGTCACCGAAATCGCCGACAAAAGCGCGTTCGGCGGCACCTGGACGATCGAACTAAGCGAAGCGGGGGAGGGCACGCGCATCGTCATCACCGAGCGTGGCGAGGTGTACAACCCGGTGTTTCGTTTTATGGCGCGATTCGTCTTTGGGCACCACAAGACGATGGAGGCTTATCTCAGAGACTTGGCGGCGAAGTTCTCCGAGGAAGCGGTAATAACTGAAGGGAGTCCGGCTTGAGGTAGGCAGGCCGAAGTTGCTTCTAGCGTCACCGCGAAGAAAACTTGTCGTTCCCGCGAAAGCGGGAACCCAGTAGCTTTCGTCAAACGACGCTGGATTTCCGCTTTCGCGGGAATGACGTGCTTTATTCAGGCGGCGTCACAAATAGCACAAACGCTACCGTTCAACGTATTTGCGGTTTCCTTCCACCGCCTTCTTGGCGATGCGATCGATCACTCCCGGCGCAATCAGCTTCAGCCACTGTCCAAACTTCCCGCGCCAGGTCATCACCACCTCGCGTTTGCGGCCTGCAATGGCCGGCATGATCAGGTTCACGCACTCGTCCACGCTCATCGCCTGGTCTTCACTCACCGGGTTGATTTTAGCGACCCGCCCATCGGCGCCGGTGGCGTTTTCGCGAATGCCGGTGGCAACGAAGCCGGGGTAGATCATGGTGACGGTGACGCCGGTCTCTTCGAGCTCGATGCGCAGCGAATCGAAAAAGCCGCGCATGGCGTGCTTGCTGGCGGCGTAACCGGTGCGGGTCGGCACACCCACCAGCGCGGTGAGACTCGCGATGCCGACGATGCGGCCCTTCGATTTTTGCAAATGCGGTAAGGCGTATTGCGTGCAGTACACCGCGCCCATGTAATTGACCTGCATGATGCGTTCCAGAATGGACGCGTCGGTGACGTCGGCAAACTTCGCCCACATGGTCATGCCGGCGTTGCAGATCAGCGTATCGATGCGACCGAAGGCGATTACGGCTTGCTCCATCACGCGCTTGCAGTCTTCGGCTTTGGCCACATCGGCGGACACGACGATGGCCTTGCCACCCAGCAGGATGGCCTTGTCTGCAACCCTGCGCAGCTCGTCCTCGCGGCGAGCGGTCAGCACCAGTTGCGCGCCTTCTTTGGCAAAGCGATAGGCGAGTTCCTCGCCGATGCCGGTGGAGGCGCCGGTGATGACGACTACGTTATTTTTGAAAGGCATTGCTCACCTCAGGAAATTGTCATCCTGAGCGAAGTGAAGGATCTCATCTCGTAGAGTGAGAAGCTGCCCGATGCGGGCGGATGGGGCCCTTCACTACGTTCAGGACGACAGTTTTAAGATTTGTTCCACTTCGTGCGCAATTCCTTCCGCACCATCAATTTCAAACCCGACCAATCGGCATTGATCGCACACACCTTCACATCCACCAGTCCGGTCGGCAGCACGATGCTGCGAA
>CAZCKI010000424.1:2209-3324 GCA_964498815.1 uncultured Burkholderiales bacterium | reverse complement strand
CGCGTCGCCGACTTCATTGGCGATATCCTGGCGCATGTCGCCCAGCACCTGCGTCACGGCGGCATTGACCTGCGCGGAAATACGTTCATTGAGCCGATCTTCCAGCTTGCCGGCCAGGCGAGCATCGATACGGTCGAATACCCGCGCAAAGATTTCGTGTGATAGCGCATCGATGTCGCTGTCGTTCAGTTGTTGCAGCGTTTCCGCCAAATGCGGGTCCGGATTCCACTCCGGCGCTTCGACCAATTCGGTCAATACCGGCACGTTGCGTGCGTCGGCCGCTTCGCTGCGTCCGGCCTTTCCCATCAGGGCGTCGACCTTGCCGGCGAGCTCGCGCTCCTTATCCATTTTTTGCTTTCATATCGAGTGTCTGAATGGCGAAGCCGCGCGACTGGTAAAACTTGTGACGCGCGCGCGCCTTGAGGCGGTCGTCTTCGTCGAGCCCCACCACCTCACGCAATTGCTCGAAGCGTGTAAAAAACGGCGGCGGCTCGTCGCCTAGATTCAATAAGGCATCGTGGTGCGGCAGCCCGGTGTCGTCGGCGGCGATGACGATCGGCGTTTCGGCCGTTAGTGCGTGCCCGGCGCGAACGTGCGGGACGAAGGAAAGCTGCGAAAACGTCCACAGCAGTCGGTCGAATTCGTCCGCCACCCCGGGGTCGGGCGTATAGATGATCAGCTTGCGGCCGCCCTCAAAGGCCTTCTTCGCGAGCTTGCAGGCGTAGCCGAGCTTGTAGTCCACATTGAAAAAAAACTTTACTTCGGTCATTTCATGGCCGTCGTTCCCGCAAAGGCGGGAACCCAGTGTCTTTCATCGTGTACCGACAAACGCCACTGGGTCCCCGCCTTCGCGGGGACGACGTATTCTTTAGAGTCCCGCGCGCTTGAACAGGAATTTTGCGAGCAACGGCACCGGCCGTCCGGTGGCGCCCTTGTCGGCGCCTGACTTCCAGGCGGTTCCGGCGATGTCCATATGCGCCCATTTGTAGCTCTTGGTAAAGCGGCCGAGGAAACACGCTGCCGTGATCGAACCACCGGCACGGCCGCCGCTGATATTCGGGATATCGGCGAAATTCGATTTGAGCAGCTCGTCGTAGTCCGGGCCCATCGGCATG
>CAZCKI010000424.1:0-2199 GCA_964498815.1 uncultured Burkholderiales bacterium | reverse complement strand
CCGGCGCCCACCAATTCGGCCGCCAGCTTGTCGTCGTTGGCAAAGATGCCGGTGGTGACGTTGCCGAGCGCAATCACGATGGCGCCCGTCAGCGTCGCGGCGTCGACCACCACCGCGGGCTTGTAGCGCTCGGCGTAGGTGAGGGCGTCGCACAGGATCAGGCGGCCTTCGGCGTCGGTATTGAGGATTTCCACCGTGTAGCCGTTCATGGACTTGACGATGTCGCCGGGGCGGGTGGCGTTGCCGCCGGGCATGTTTTCACAGGTCGGCACCAGCATCACCACGTTGAGCTTTAGCTTCATCAGGCCGACCGTTTTCATCGCGCCCAGCATGGCGGCGGCGCCGCCCATGTCGTACTTCATTTCATCCATCTCGGCGGCGGGCTTCAATGAAATGCCGCCGGTGTCGAAGGTGATGCCCTTGCCGACCAGCACCACTGGTTTTTCGTTCTTCTTGCCGCCCCAGTGTTCAAGGATCACGAACTTGGGCGGCTGGTAAGATGCCTTGGATACCGACAGCAGGGTGTTCATGCCCAGCTTTTCCATGTCCTTCTTTTCCAGGATGGTGCACTTGAACTTGAACTGCTTGGCGAGATCCTTGGCGGTCTCGGCCAGATAGGTCGGCGTGGCAATGTTGGGCGGCAGGTTGCCTAGCGTCTTGGTCAGGTTCATGCCTTCGCCGATCGCCTGGCCGCGTTGCATGGCGGCATTGAGCGCCTTCGAGTTGGTCTTGCCGTCGATATGGAACACAACCGACTTGCCGACGTGCTTGTCCGCGGGGCCGCTTTTCAACTGGGAAAAACGATAGGCGCCCTCGATGGCGAGGATCACGCCTTGCTCGACTTTCCAGGCGAGGTCATCCGCAGACTGCTTGCCGTTGAGGGCCAGCGCCACATTCACCGCAGCAGTGCCGCGCAGGGCCTTGAAGGCAGCAGTGAGGGCTTTGGCAAACACCTTGTTATCGTAGTCGCCTTCCTTGCCGAGGCTCACCAGCAGCACGCGCGAAGCAGCGATACCCGGCAGGTTGCGCAGCAGCAGGCAACTGCCGGCCTTGCCGGTCAGGTCGCCGGACGCGGCCGCAGCGGACAGGGCACCTTTGGTGGCGTCGTCCAGGCTTTTGGCGGGGCCCGCAAATTTGCCGGATTCGAAGACGCCCGCAATGATGCAGTCGCTCTTGAGCGCGGAGAGTTGTCCACCTTTTATGCTAAATTCCACGAGCATTCTCCTTCTGGATGTGCGGCGGGTCGAAGCTAGACCGTGACCGCAAGGTGAAATTATCGCTGTTTACTCGGTATCGCGTCAAAATGCATTTATTCCCGCCGAACCGCCATATATCCCGGAGCAGCCGCCCTATGCCGCCCAGCCCTGCATTCCGTTTGCCGTCCCCGCCGTGAAAATATTCCGGCAAAGCCTTGCCCGCGAATTCACCTCGGTCGGACTGGCGGTCGTCAGCGTGCTGGTCGCGATCATCGTGACCGAGCAGATGGTGGTGATTCTCGGTCAGGCCGCCAGCGGCGTTGTGGAGCCGGAAGCAGTCACGGTATTCCTGGGATTCGCACTGCTCGGATATTTGCCGGTGGTACTGGCGCTGGCGCTGTTCATTTCCATCCTGATGACCATGAGCCGCGGCTATCGCGACAGCGAAATGGCGGTCTGGTTCGCCTCCGGTCTGCCGATTACGGCCTGGATCGGTCCGGTCATGAAGTTCGCGATGCCGATTGCGCTGGTGACGGCGCTGATGAGCCTGTTCCTGACGCCGTGGGCCAACGGCCAGCGCGCGGAGTACGAGCGCATCCTGCGCAGCAAGGACGATTTGTCGCGCCTCTCGCCCGGCAGTTTCAAGGAAGCGCGCAGCGACAATCGGGTGTTTTTTATCGACAACACATCCAATACCACCGACGCCGTCAATAACGTCTTCGTCCAGGACAATCGCGACGGGCGCTTTCGCGTCATCGCCGCGGAAAAGGGCTATCCGCAGATCAGCCCAAACGGCGATAAATTCATCGTACTGGTCAACGGCCGCGAATACGAGGGCACTCCCGGCACGGTGGATTTTCGCATCGTCGATTTCGAGCGCCAGAAGATGCGCATGGACGTCAAGGAAGCGGCCACCAATGAGCCGAGCACGCGCCAGCTCTCCACCTGGGCGCTGATCATGAACCTGAACAACGAGCGCTGGGCCGAGTTGCATTGGCGCGTT
>CAZCKI010000423.1:0-3324 GCA_964498815.1 uncultured Burkholderiales bacterium | reverse complement strand
ACCGCAGCCGAACACCTGGTAATGGTTTGCGGCCACCTCGTCGATACGTACACCGAGCTGGCGCAAGGCGGCCAGCATCACCTCGGTATCGTCGGATTGGAGCAGGTTGCGGACGATGGTTTCACCCTCGCACAGCGCCGCCAGCAACAGCGTGCGATTGGAAATACTTTTCGAGCCGGGCAGGACTACGCTGCCTTGCGCGCGCGAAACCGCCGGCAAGACCAGCGAAGCCGGGCGCATGTTTTCAGAACCCGTCATGCCGCGTCGTCCCGGAACGGTTCCAGGTCGCCGCTCAGCCACTGTTCACGCGCATCGCGGGCGCGCTGCATCAGCGCTTCGATCTCATTGCCGTTTCCTGCTGCGATAGCATCCCGTAGTCGCTGCGCGTGCCGCAAATACTGGTCGAACTCCGCGACCAGCGCGGTGCGATTGTTTAACGCGATGTCGCGCCACATCTCGGGGCTGGAGCTGGCGATGCGGGTGAAATCGCGAAAGCCGGAGGCCGCAAAGGAAAATAGCGTCTTGGCATTGGGCCGCGCGGCGAAATCGTCCACCAGCGCGAAGGCCAGCATATGCGGCAAGTGGCTGACGGCCGCGAAAATCGCGTCGTGCGCGGCGGCCGGCAGCTCGACCACCCTGGCGCCGCAGGCGGTCCAGAGCGCGCGAACCTGTTCGATGGTGTCTGCCGTGTTTTCCGCGAGCGGCGTCAGCACCACGTGCTTGCCTTCGAATAATTCCGACGCAGCCGCCGACACCCCCGCACGCTCGCGCCCGGCGATGGGATGGCCCGGCACGAATTGCTTGACTGCGGCACCCAAGGCGGTACGCGCAGCGGCGATCACATCCTGCTTGGTGCTGCCGGCATCGGTGATCACGGTGTTCGGTTTGAGACCTGCGGCGAGCGACGTCAGGACTTCCGGCAACTGCCCGACCGGCACCGCGATCAGGCAAAGATCGCACTGCCCCGCCGAGGCAATGTCGCCGGCCTCGTCGATGAGGCCGCGCCGCAGCGCCTCATCCAGACTACCCGCATCGCGGTCCACCCCGATCAGGCGCACCACCGGCATGGCGCGCCGCAAGGCGAGCGCGACCGAGCCGCCGATGAGGCCTACACCGACGATGGCGATCGATTTCATCACTGAGCCTCAAACACCCGGGCGCGTCACGCCTGGGGGCTCTTTGCCTGATCCAGCGCGGCCAGAAAGCGCTCGTTTTGCGCCCGCGTGCCCACCGTCACGCGCAGCCAGTCCGGCAAACCGTAACCGGCGATGGGGCGGACGATGACGCCCTGCTTTAGCAGCGCGTGAAACACCGCTTGCGCGCCATCGATGCGGAACGTGACGAAGTTGCCGTAGGCGGGGATGGTGGTGAGGCCGCGCCGGCCCAACTCGGCCTGCAAAAAAGTGAGCCCTTCGCGATTGACGCGCCGGCTCTCGGCGATGAAGGCTTCATCGTCCAGCGCCGCAGTCGCCGCGACCATCGCCAGATGATTGACGTTAAAGGGCTGGCGCACGCGGTTCATCAGGGAGATGATCTCGGCCGAGGCAAAACCGAAACCGACGCGCAGACCGGCCAGGCCGTAGGCCTTGGACAACGTGTGCGAGATGATCAGATTCGGAAATTCCGCGAGCCAGGGCACGCTGTCGTAGGCGTCCTGGGTAGCTAGGTACTCGCCGTAGGCCTCGTCCAGCACCACCAGCACCTGCGGCGGCACCCGTTTCAGGAAGGAGTACAACTCGCCGCCCGCGACAAAGGTGCCCGTCGGGTTGTTCGGGTTGGCGAGAAACAGCATGCGCGTGTCGGGCCGCATGGCGGACAACATGGCTTCGAGATCGTTGCCGAAGTCCCTGGCCGGCACCTCGATGCCGGTGGCGCCCACCGCCAGCGTCGCCAACGGATAGACGGCGAAGGCGTGCTGCGAATAAATCGCCGAGGTGGCGGCGTGCAGGAAGGTGCGCGCCGCCAGTTCGAGCACATCGTTGGAACCATTGCCGAGGATGATCTGATCCGGCGTCACGCCGAATTTGCGGCTGATGACGGCCTTCAGGGCGAAGCCACCGCCGTCCGGATAGAGCGCCAGGTCGGGCAGCGCGCGCGCGATCGCCGCCATGGCCTTGGGCGAGGGACCGAGCGGGTTTTCGTTGGAAGCGAGTTTGATGATGTCGGCCTCGGCCATGCCGAGTTCGCGCGCGACATCCGAGATCGGCTTGCCCGGCTGATAGGGCGTGAGGTTGTGGATATAGCGCGGGGCGAGGTCGGCGATGGACATGAGCGGTCGCGAAACGATTAGAGGACGGCGTGGGGATAGGAACCGAGCAACTTCACGTAGCCGGCAATCTTGCGCAATTCAATCAGGGCTTCAGCCACGTTGGCGTCGGCCTGGTGCCCTTCGATATCGACGAAAAACAGGTATTCCCACATGGCTACTTTCGAGGGTCGCGATTCAAAGCGCGACATGGACACGCCGCGCTGGGCAAACGGTGTCAGCATCTCGTAGACCGCCCCGGAACGGTTCGGCGCCGATAGCACCAGCGAGGTCTTGTCCTTGCCGGTGGCCTTGGGTTCGTAGGTGCCCAGCACCAGAAAGCGCGTGGTGTTGTTGGGCTCATCCTCGATATTGGAGGAGAGAATCTGCAGCTTGTAGTGCGCTGCCGCCATTTCTCCGGCCACCGCCGCCGAAAAGGGTTCCAGCGAAGCACGGCGCGCGGCTTCGGCGTTCGAGGACACCGCCACGCGCTCGGCGTGCGGCAGTTCGGCGTTCAGCCATTCGTGACACTGCGCCAGCGACTGGCCGTGCGAAAACACCCGCTGGATATTGTCGAAGGCCATGACATCGCTGGCCATCAGATGGTGATGGATACGAATCAGCACTTCCCCGCAAATTTTCAGCGGCGTCTGCGGCATCAGATCAAGCGAACGGCCGACCGCGCCTTCGGTGGAGTTTTCCACCGGCACCACGCCGAAATCGGCGGCGCCCGATTCGACGCTGCGATAGACCTCGTCGATGCTCGCGCAGGGCGCGGTGACCGCACCCTCGCCGAAATGCTTGACCGCGGCGCGCTCGCTGAAGGTGCCGGCGGGGCCGAGATAGGCCACCGTGATCGGCCGCTCCAGGGCGAGGCAGGCCGACATGATTTCGCGGAACAGGCGCGCCACCACTTCGTTGGGCAGCGGTCCCTGATTATTGGCCATGATGCCGCGCAGCACCTCGGCTTCGCGCTCCGGTCGATACGCCTGACCGACTTTCAGCGCGCCGACCTGGCGCGCCAGAGCCGCGCGCGCATTGATGCGCGCGAGGATCTCCGCGTCGAGGCGGTCGATGTC
>CAZCKI010000422.1:0-3329 GCA_964498815.1 uncultured Burkholderiales bacterium | reverse complement strand
ACCGCGAAAATCCAGATTGGGACGACTCACCCATTGCACCGGCATGCGCAGGGGCTGCTTTTGCAGGCGCTGTTCGTCGATTTCCACTGTTTCCAGGTGTTCCATCAACACCGCCCCCTTGTGCCAGGGCGTATTGGCGCTGCGTTCGACGATATTGTCGCCCTTCACCCCGGAAATCGGGATGGCGGTGATCTCGTTGAGACCGATCTTGCTGGCGAACTCGCGGTACTCGGCCGCAATCTCGTCGAACCGTGCTTGCGAATAATCCACCAGGTCCATCTTGTTGACCGCCAGCACCACGTGGCGAATGCCCAGCAGCGACACCAGGTAGCTGTGGCGGCGCGTCTGCACCAACACGCCCTTGCGGGCATCGATGAGGATGATGGCGAGGTCGGCGGTGGAGGCGCCGGTGACCATATTGCGCGTGTACTGCTCGTGGCCGGGCGTGTCGGCGACGATGAACTTGCGCCGGTCGGTGGAGAAAAAGCGGTAGGCCACGTCGATGGTGATGCCCTGCTCGCGTTCCGCCGCGAGGCCGTCGAGCAGCAGGGCGTAGTCGATCTCATCGCCGCGCGTGCCGACTTTCTTGGAATCGCGCTCAAGCGCTGCGAGCTGGTCCTCGAACAGCATTTTCGATTCGTACAGGAGACGTCCGATCAGGGTGCTCTTGCCGTCATCCACGCTGCCACAGGTGATGAACCGCAGGAGGCTTTTGGTCTCGTGCTGCTTGAGGTAGCGCTCGATGTCGCTTGCGATCAGATCGGAAACGTGCGCCATCAGAAATACCCCTCCTGCTTTTTCTTTTCCATCGAGGCGGCACTGTCGTGGTCGATCATGCGCCCCTGGCGCTCGGAAGTGGTGGTGAGCAGCATTTCCTGGATGATCTGCGGAAGTGTCGTCGCGGTCGATTCGACCGCACCGGTCAGGGGGTAGCAGCCGAGGGTGCGAAAGCGCACGCTTTTCATCATCGGCTGCTCGCCGGGTAAAAGCCGCATGCGTTCGTCGTCGACCATGATGAGGGTGCCGTCGCGCTCCACCACCGGGCGCGAGGCCGCGTAGTAAAGCGGCACGATGGGAATCTTTTCCAGGTGGATGTACTGCCAGATATCGAGCTCGGTCCAGTTGGACAGCGGAAACACGCGCATCGACTCGCCCTTGTTCTTGCGCGCGTTGTACAAACACCAAAGCTCGGGGCGCTGGTTTTTCGGGTCCCAGTGATGGGTAACGCTGCGAAAGGAAAAGATGCGCTCCTTGGCGCGCGACTTTTCCTCGTCGCGGCGGGCGCCACCAAAGGCGGCGTCAAAGCCGTGCTCGTCCAGCGCCTGCTTCAGGCCTTGCGTCTTCCACATATCGGTGTGCACCTGCGAACCGTGGTCGAAGGGATTGATGCCCAGCGCCTTGGCTTCCGGGTTCTGATGCACGATGAGTTGCATGCCCATCTCGGCGGCCATGCGTTCGCGAAGCTGATACATATCGCGGAATTTCCAGGTGGTGTCCACGTGCAACAGCGGAAACGGCGGCGGCGCGGGAAAGAAGGCCTTGCGCGCGAGATGCAGCATGCAGGCGCTGTCCTTGCCGATGGAATAGAGCATCACCGGCTTGTCGGCCTCGGCCACCACCTCGCGCATGATGTGGATGCTCTCGGCTTCGAGGCGTTGCAAATGAGTGAGCATGGTCAAACCGGAGTTCCTCGAATCGTGTGGCGGATGGCGGACAGCATGGCTTCGGCCAGTTCCTTCCTGCAGATCAGCAGGTCAGGCATGGCCGCATCAGCCCGATTGTAAAGGCAAGGCGACCCGTCGATGCGCGAGGCGTGCAATCCGGCCGCCAGCGCCACCCCGACCGGCGCGCAGGTATCCCATTCGTACATGCCGCCGGCGTGCAGATACGCCTCGGCCTGACCGCGCACCACCGCCATGGCCTTGGCGCCGGCCGAGCCCATCGGCACCAGCGTTGCGCCCAGTTCAGTCGCCACCTTTTCGGTGAGCGAAGGCGCACGGGTGCGGCTTACGACGATGCGTACTTGCCCGGTCGTCGCCGCAGGCAGCACCGGCGGGTTCGTCGTGCTGAATGTGAACCCCGAAGCCGGCAATGCCACCGCACAGGCATCCGGCCTGCCATCGATGGCGAGTGCCACGTGCACCGCCCAGTCGCTGCGGTCGGACTCGGCGAATTCGCGCGTGCCATCGAGCGGATCGATGATCCAGACGCGATGTTTTTGCAGACGCGCGGGATCGGGCGCGCACTCTTCGGAAAAATAGCCGTCGTCGGGGCGGGCTTCGCGGATCAATCGCGCAATCAACGCTTCGGACTCGCGGTCGCCCGCGGCACCCAACGACTCGCGCGGTGTCGAGGCACGCACTTCGAGCAGCCGCTTGCCCGCGAGCGCGGCGACTTCGGTTGCCAGCGCAGCGTCGCTGAGGCTAGCGTGCGACATCGCCGCCGGCGAGCGCCGCCCGCAGTTTTTCAATGGAGACTTGCCCGGGCGCGGAGGCGCCTTTGCCAGTCGCGAAGGTAAGCACCGAACCGTATTTCCAGCCTTCGATGCGCGAGCGCAGGCCCAGTTCCCCCATGGACATGGTGATGAGCGGAATATTCGCCGATTGGCTGGCCTGCCGCGTTGCCTCCAGCAAGACTTCGACATCCCGTGGCGCAGTCGGCATGACGGCGATCTTGGCGATATCGGCGCCCAGCCGTTCGGCCTCGGCGATCCTGGCGAGCATTACCGGCTTGCCCGGCGTCTCCTGAAAATCGTGAAACGACAAGATGATCGCCACGCCGTGCAATCTCGACGCCGCGCGCAGGCGTTCGATCTGCTCCGGCACATGGCTCATTTCATAGTCGATGATATCGACGGTATCCGATGCGCAAACCTGTTCATATAGCGCGACCACGCCTTCTTCCGAAACCGGGTGTCGCTCGCCGCCCTCGTACGCCGCGCGGCAGGTAAAAATGATCGGAATATCCCCCGCCGCATGCCGGATGATTCTTGCCAGCTCGATCACCTTGGTCGTGTCGGGCAACGCCGCGAAAAAATCGGCACGCCATTCGATGACATCGGGCTCTATCGACAAAATAACCGCGAGCTCCGCGCGTATGGCTTCTTCGTCGCGACCGACCAGGGGCACGCAAATCAGCGGGGGCCTCCCCGCCGCCAGTTCCCTGCCGCGCAACGACAATGACTTCATGGAAAAACTCTCGGTAGCATCGATGCGCCGGTTCGCGCTTCGCGAAATTCGCAACCCGATTCACGCGCGCGGGCTTCGATCCAAATACTGGTAGGCCGTGTTGGACTTGAACCAACGACCAAAGGATTATGAGTCCTCTGC
>CAZCKI010000421.1:0-3336 GCA_964498815.1 uncultured Burkholderiales bacterium | reverse complement strand
GCTTGCCGCCGGCGCGCACGCAGCGCTGCGAGGTGACGGCGCGCACATAGGCGCGTTTTTCGTAGCCCAGGAACACGTCCTTGAACTGGTTCATGCCGGCGTTGGTGAACAGCAGCGTCGGGTCGTCGCCTGGAACGAGCGAGCTGGAAGCAACGTGGGTGTGCCCTTTGGACACGAAATAGTCGACAAAGGCCTGGCGGATTTCCGAGACGTTCATGAGCCGGGGAGGATTTCGGTTGGCGAAACCATCATTTTACCGCAGCGCAGCACGGCTCTGGCAGCCTGCCGAGCGGAATATGGGGACGTTCAGACTCAAAAATGAGAGCTGTCGCCCCGGCGTAGGCCGGGGTCCAATTTTCTTAGCGTCGTATTGCGGCCAAACTTGGGCCCCGGCCTACGCCGGGGCGACAGTCCAGCCTACGGTGTATCGAACCCGAACGTACGCGTGAAGGTCTGGTACTTCTCGAACAGGTGCTGCTCCGAATGGCCGCCCATATTGAGGGTGGCGTAGCGGTGGCTGCCCAGCCACTTCATTTCGCGCTTGAGGCCGTTGCCGGTCTTGACGAACATCGCCAGCAGCGCATCGGGGTCGAACTCCTGCAACCAATCGAGGTGCGCCCGGGTCGGCGGATTGGCGAGCGGCATGCCGTCGAATTTGCGGAATACGAAGCTGGCGGCGTGCTGATACTTGCCGCGGCGCGGCGTCAGTTCCGGCGTGATGCCGACGGCGAGCTGTAGGGCGGCATCATGTAGATTGATGCCGTCGACTTTTTCGTAGAGGTCGGAAAACTGCGCCGCCATGCGCGGATTGACCTCGATCACACGACAGCGGCCGGTTGCCTTGTCGACACGCATTTCGACATTGAACAGGCCGTGATCAAGGCCCAGCGCTTCCACCACCTTGAGCGCGGTGTCGCGCGCGATCTGTTCGTGCGCCGGCGGCAGCCGCGAGGGATATTCGAAGCGCATGAACTGGTCGGTGCCGGGATACATGATCGAATCGACTACGCCAAGGATGTGGATCTTGCCGCGCTCGGCCAGGCCGTCGACGGTGACCTGCTCGCCGTCGATCAATTCCTCGGCCAGCATCCAGTGCGCATCGACATTGAATTCGGTGAGGCTGCGCACGACGTCGTTAAAAGGGCGCACCAGGCGCTTGATGATGTAGCGTTCCCACGGCCGGAAATCCATGTGCCGCTTCAGTTCGACCAGATTATCCACGCGCCGTGCCAGCACCGAGTACGCGGCCTTGATCGGCTTCACGTAATACGGAAACGGCAGCGGCACGTCGTAGTGATTGTCTTCGCGATACGGGAACGGGTGAAACGCCACGTTGGCTTCGGGCAGCGCGTCCTGGATGACGCGGCGCGCCACGTACTTGTGTTGCGCGGCCAGAATGGCAGTGGGAACCGGCCCGGGCAGGTCCAGACGTTGCGCCAGCAGCGCGGCGGTCAATGCGCCGAATTGCTCGTTGGTGGTGGTAACGCCGTCGATCTGGATGCGCTCGTATTTATGAGCGAGACGCTCGACGAATTTGAATATATCGAAGGTGAGCAGGCGCGCGTTACTGGGAAAGCTGAACAGGTCGAAGCCTTCGAAGTGAAAGCGGTATTTATCGCCACCAGCCTGCGTCAGATGTGTGGCGGCCTTTTGCAATTGGGCGCGATCCCAATCGGCTTCGAACAACACCAGGATGTTTTTCAAGCGGATTCCGTCTAATTGTTCTCGTCAGGGTAATACGCCCCCGATGGATAGACGGATTCTAGCCCGGAACATTTCAACGGGCCGATAGACGGTATTTCTGCGAACAAAAACCTGCAAAAAGCGTTGCAGGGGCTACGCGTTTTCCTTTAAATCCTTGAATAATTGACGAATTGTGTCAAAACTGAAACCGCGTGTGGCCAGATAGCGGCTTTGCTTGGCCTGTTCGGCGCCGCCGCCGGGCGCCGCATCAAACTTGCGCGCCCAGACTTCGCGAGCGCGGGCACCTTCGGTTTCCTTGAGGGCCGCCATGCCGCCGCTGATCAATTCCTCGGTGACGCCCTTTTGGCGCATAGTCTGCGCCACGCGGTTCGCCCCGTACTTTGCCCCCAACCTGCGGGCGGTATTCTCCGCATAGCGGGCTTCGTTCAGCCAGCCTTCGGACGCACACCAGTCTGCCGCCATTTCGATGTCCTTTGCCACGAACTCCTTGCCAGCAAGCTTGCGGATGAATTCGGCGCGACTCATGTCGCGCACGGCGAGCAACCTCAACGACGCGGAAACGATCTGCTTGTTGTCGGGTTTGGCCTTAGTCACTTTCTCGCTACATGCTTCCAACGAATCAAGCTGCTTCGGCGTGCAGGCGTACGCCGATCGCGCGCGCCACTTTGAGGACGGTCTCAAAACTCGGATTGCCGTTTTCGCTCAACGCCTTGTACAGACTCTCCCGGCTGAGTCCGGCATCGCGCGCAACCTGCGACATGCCCTTCGCGCGCGCAATGTCGCCCAAAGCACGCGCTATGCCCGACACATCGTCCGGTGCATCCGCCAACCATGCGTCCAGATACGCGGCCATTTCTACCGGCGTACGCAATTGTTCCGCCACGTCGTAGCGAACCGTCCTGGTTTTTGCGGGAGTCTTGCCGGCAATTTTTGGCATGCCAAAGTGTATCTCATAGGATACACTTGTCAAGCGCCCCATCGGAATGTGCGGACTCAAGAAGCCATCGCCCCACTCTGCTGCTGGAGGATGGCATCGCAATCCTGCGGTGTCAGCCCGAGCAGATGATAGAAACCCAATCCGGAAAAATTCTCCGTCTCGCCGGTGCGGCTTTCGGTTTCGATCACGACGTGATTTGGATTCGAATACCAGCAAGCGCCTTTGTTCTGCGGATTGATGACGATCGGCTTCGCGGAAAAACGCGAATCGCATTGGGCGAACAGGCGCAATTGTTCGTTGCTCATTGACGCGCGCTTGTACATGCGATCGTTGGCGGCGCCGTCGCGCACGTAATAGATATTGAACATGATGAATTCCTTGCTGATTGTTTGCCTTGGCACAGAAACGCCAAAGCGCAGGCGAAAAAAGGGCCGTTCTACCCCGCACACGCGAAACCGAACGGCCCAACCATCGAACTGTAGTGAAACCGCTTATTCCTCGGTTTCTTCGCTATCTTCGGGAGCGTCGGCGCCGTCCGCACCGGCCACACCCACGGCCGCACGAATCTTGGCTTCAATCTCCTGCGCCATGGCGGGATTTTCCCTGAGGAAAATGCGCGTGTTGTCCTTGCCCTGGCCGATCTTCTCGCCCTTGTACGCATACCAGGCGCCGGACTTGTCGACGATCTTGTGGAT
>CAZCKI010000420.1:0-3342 GCA_964498815.1 uncultured Burkholderiales bacterium | reverse complement strand
GCACTGCTGGCGATGCCGCAGCTCATGAGCGTGAAGGGCCGGCGGGTACTGCTGGTGCGCGGTGTCAGCGAGGGCGGCGGGAGGCGCACGCTGGCGGGTACCTTGCGCGCACGCGGCGCCGACGTGGTGGAATTCGAATGCTACCGCCGCCGCAAGATCACGGCGGATGAGCAAGAACGCCGCGCATTGCTCGACCGGATGGAAAACGGCGCCGTGCACGGATTTTTTGCCCTCAGCGTCGAAACCGCGCAAAGCCTCACCGAGAATCTGCAAACGTTTTCCGGCTGGCAGAGAAGTTGCCTGCTGGTGCCGCATCCGCGCGTCGCGGCGGCCACGGCGGGGCTTGAGTTTGCGGAGGTGCTGGTGGCGCCGATGGAGGACGCCGCATTGATCGATTGGTTGCGTGCAGAAAAATTGCACCTGTTGCGTTTTGGCGGTGAACCGGCCCATGACTGACGAAGCGCCGCGCGCAGAGACAAAACCGGTTGGCCATGCCCGCCCGCCGTGGTGGCTGATCGCCATTGCCGTGCTCGCCCTGCTGCTGGCGGCCACCGCGTGGTGGCAATCGCGCGACGCGGCCGGCGAAATTCGCCAGGCGATCGGCAACCGCCTCGCCGAGTCGGCCAACACCCAGCAGGCCGAAGCGATCCGCCTCGAGCAATTGCAGCGCGACAGCCGCGATTTGCAGAATCGCCTGTCGCAGCTGGAAAGCAAGCTGGGCGAATTTCAGTCGCAACGCCTCGCCATCGAGGAGATGTATCGCGACCTGGCGCGCGCACCCGACGATTGGCTGCTCGCGGAGATCGAGCAAACGCTCAATATCGCCAGCCGCGAGTTGACGCTGGCCGGCAATGTACGCGGCGCGCTGATCGCCTTGCAGGCCGCCGATACGCGCCTCGCGCGCGCCGACAAACTGCAAGTGACGGGCCTGCGACGCGCCCTCGCCACCGACATGGATCGACTGAAGGCGTTGCCGCTGGTGGACATGCAGGGAGTCAGCCTCAAGCTCGACACCCTGATGACCCTGAGCGCCACCCTGCCGCTGGCAGTGGCCGATTCGATGGCCGCCAACGCCAACCGCGAAGAAGAGCCGCCCCCGCCCGGCGGCAATCTGCTGGCGCGCGCCGGGCGCGATCTGTGGTTCGAGATGCGGCAATTGATCCGCATTCGCGACATGGAGAATAGCGACGTCGCCCTGCTGTCGCCGCAGCAAAGTTATTTCGTGCGCGAAAACCTGAAACTGCGCCTGTTGGCGGCGCGCACCTCCTTGATCGCGCGCGACGAAGTCAATTACAAGGAGGACCTGAAACTGGCCCAGGAAATGCTGATGCGCTATTTCGACGGCAAGGCCAAAGTCAATGTGAACGCGCAGGCAACGCTCAAGCAATTGGCGGAGAGTCCGGTCTCGATCGCGACCCCCGATATCACCGCGAGCCTGAATGCCATACGGGCGGCGCGGGCGGCGCGCGAAAGGCCGTCGCGATGAACTCACGCCCGATCCGTTGGGCGGCATGGATCCTGGTTTTGGTGACATTATCGGTCGCGCTGGTGCTGGCCGGGCGCTATGGAAATGCCTACGCGGTGTTCATCGTTCCGCCCTGGCGCATCGAACTCTCGCTGCTGTTGTTCGCATTCCTTTGCACGCTGGTGTTCAGCTTTGCCTACGGCTCGGTGCGGCTCGCCGAGCGCGCCTGGCACCTGCGCCGCACGCTGGCGGCGCGCAAAATCGAGCGCCGCCACAATCGCACCCAGCGGGCGCTGTTCCAGGGTTGGCGCGATTTTTTTGCCGGGCGGTTCCGTGCCGCCGAACAGGGTGGCCAGCGCGCGACCGACTCCGATACGCGCGAAGTACGCGACCAGGGCTGCCTGCTCGCCGCGTGGGCGGCGCACGAAAGCGGCGCCGCCGATCGCGCGGCGGCGTATCTGCGTCGTATCGGCGACCCGCGCGCACTGGCGATGCGCGAGGCGAGCCAGGCGCGCATGCTGCTGGCGGCCGGACGCGGCAAGGAAGCGCTGGCGTTGCTGGAGCCGCTCACCGACGCCGCCAGCGAAGGTTTGATCAAATGGAAAATGCAGGCCGCCATGGCCGAAGGACAATGGGAAACGGTGCTGGGGTCGCTGCCGGCGCTGCTGCGCGCAGGGCTGATGGAGCAGGAGACCCTGCGCGGCATCCGCCTCTACGCCGAAAGCCATATCCTCGCCTCGCTGCCGGCCGACCGCGACACCATACTGGTCTGGTGGAAGGCACTGGCGCGCGCCTCGCGCTACGACCCGGCTATTGCGGCGACAGTGGCGCGCCGCCTCAGCGCACTGGATGCCGGCGAGGACGCGAGGCGCGTGATCGAAGATACCGTCGACAGCCTGGGCGCATTGCAATGGGATAGCTCGCTGGCGGCGGCGTATGCCGACTGCGTCTGCGAATCGACACTCACTCAGATCGAGCGCGCCGAGAACTGGCTGCAGGCCGAACCGCGCGATCCGGTGCTGCTGGCGAGCCTAGGTAAACTATGCATGCGCCAATCGCTATGGGGCAAGGCGCAAAGCTACCTGGAAGCGGCGATCGCCTTGTCGCCGAGCGTGGACGCACACCTGACACTGGCGAAACTGATGGAACAGATCGGCAAGCCCGACGAGGCCGCGCAACATATTCGCCGAGCTGCGGAGATTGCACAATGAACGATTCGACATTCCCGGACTGGAGGCAAGGCGACTATCGCCTCTCGACCGATCCCGCCGACGTCGATATCGACCTCGTGCATCGCTTCCTGTGCGAGGAGTCGTATTGGGCCAAGGGCGTGCCGCGCGAGGTGGTAGAGCGAGAAGTCAGGTTCTCTATTTGTTTCTCGCTATTGCAGGGTGGTTCGCAGGCGGGTTTCGCTCGCATCGTCAGCGACCGCGCCACCGTGGCCTACCTGGGCGACGTATTCATCCTGCCGGCGCATCGCGGCAAGGGCCTCGGCAAGTGGATGATGCAATGCGTGATGGGCCACCCCGAGTTGCAGGGCCTCAGGCGCTGGATGCTGCTGACCGGCGACGCACACGGCCTCTACGAGCAATTCGGTTTCACAGCGCTGAAGGCGCCGCCGCGCTGGATGGAAAAGCACGACCCCGACGTGTACAAGCGCGGCACCTGAGGAGCGACGCGTCGGGGGTCGAATGCAATGCAGCGCTCAGACCTGCGTCAACATCGTCTCTGCGTTGGAAACTTCGAATTTTCCGGGCGCTTCGATATTCAACGTCTTCACCACGCCATCCACCACCAGCATGGAAAAGCGCGTCATGCGCACACCGAAATTCTTGGCCGACAGATCCAGTTCCAGGCCGAGCGCCTTGGTCCAGGTG
>CAZCKI010000419.1:0-3345 GCA_964498815.1 uncultured Burkholderiales bacterium | reverse complement strand
CCAATCTGATGGTGTTCCTGCGGCCCTATGTGCTGCGCGACGCCAAGGCCTCCGGACAGGTCACCAGCGACCGTTACGACTATATCCGCAACGAGCAGGGCGTGTTCCTGAAGGAAAACAACACGCTGCTGCCGCCCACGGGCGGGCCGCAACTCCCCGAGAAAAAATAGCATGGGATCGAACGACGCCAAGCAGCGCGACGTGATCGAAAATAGCGACCCTGAGACCGTGCGCCTGCTGCCGTATCACTTCGCCAAAGCGAAGGGCGTCATCACCGCGCGCGAAACACAGGGCGAGATCGAGGTGTGGCTGGCGCCGGACCCCGAATCGGCAACGCTCGCCGAAGTGAAGCGCATGACCGGCAAAGCCTTGAAACCGGTATTGCTTTCGCAAATCGAATTCAGCGCCCGCTTGGCGCGCGCCTATACCTTCGACACCGGCCAGGAATTCGCCATCGACATCGCCGGCAATCTCGACGACGCCGCCGATCTCACGCAACTGACCGAGTCGCTGCCGGAAATCACCGATCTCCTTGAAACCGAGAACGACGCTCCGATCATCAAGCTGATCAACACGCTGCTTACCCAGGCGATGCGCGAAAACGCATCCGACATCCACCTGGAAATTTTCGAGCGGCGTTCGCTGGTGCGCTTCCGCGTCGATGGCGCCTTGCGCGACGTGGTCGAACCGAAGCGCTCACTGCACGCCGCCATGGTGTCGCGGGTCAAGGTGATGGCGGAACTCGACATCGCCGAAAAGCGCCTGCCACAGGACGGACGCATCGCACTGCGTATCGCCGGACGCCCGGTCGATGTGCGGGTATCCACCCTGCCGACCGGCCACGGCGAGCGCGTGGTGCTGCGCCTGCTCGACAAGCAGGCGGGTCGCCTGTCCCTGAACACCCTGGGCATGCCGGCTGACACGCTGGCACGTCTCGACCACCTGATCCAGCAACCGCACGGCATCATCCTCGTCACCGGACCGACCGGCTCAGGCAAGACCACCACCTTGTATGCGGCCTTGTCGCGGCTAGACGCCGGAACCCGCAACATGATGACGGTCGAAGACCCGATCGAATACGACCTCGACGGCATCGGCCAGACCCAGGTCAATACCCGCATCGACATGAGCTTTGCGCGCGCGCTGCGCGCCATCCTGCGGCAAGACCCGGATGTCATCATGATTGGCGAAATCCGCGACGTCGAGACGGCGAAGATCGCCGGGCAGGCGTCGCTTACCGGGCACCTGGTGCTGGCGACGCTGCAGACCAACTCTGCGGTGGGCGCCGTCACCCGCCTGGTCGACATGGGCATCGAGCCCTATCTGCTCGCCTCCACTCTGTCCGGGGTGCTGGCACAGCGCCTGGTGCGCAAGCTCGCTCCGGAATCGCGCCGTGAACATCAGCCGAATGCCACGCAAAAAGAAATCCTGTCGGCTGCGGCCAACCCGGCCTACCGGAAACTGACACGGCTCTACGAACCGGCCGAAGCGTCCTTCAATTCCGGATTCAAGGGACGCACCGGCATCTACGAGCTGCTGACCGTCGATGAACCACTGCGAAAGCTGATTCACGACGGCGCGTCGGAAGACAAGCTGGTCGAAGCCGCGCGCAAGAACGGCATGACGCCGCTGCGCGAGGACGGCTTGCGCTGGGTCGCCGAAGGCGTGACCTCGCTTGAGGAAGTTCTACGCGTCACGCGCGATTAACCGCATTGTCATTCCTGGCTCGCCAAGGAATGGCAAACTAACGATATGCCTGGCTATAAATTCACCGCCTACGACCTGCAGGGCCGCGAACAGCGCGGCGTGCTCGAATCCGACAGCCCGCGCCTCGCCCGCGCGGAATTGCGCGAACGCGGCCTGTTTCCGCTCGATGTCGCCGAAATCTCCGCAGCCAACGACGCCAATGTCCGCGCGCGCCGTGCAGTGCGCTTGTCCACCGCCGACCTCGCCCGCGTTACGCGCCAGCAGGCGACCCTGCTGGGAGCGGGCCTCACCGTCGAGCAGGCGTACAACGCGCTGGTGGAGCAGGCCGAAAGCGAGGGCGAACGACAATTGCTGGCGGGAGTCCGCGGCGCCATCCGCGAGGGTTCTTCGCTGAGCGACGCACTGGCCGCCTACCCCGGCAGCTTTTCCGATTTGTACCGCACGCTGGTAACGGCCGGGGAGACCTCCGGCAAGCTCGGCGACGTGTTGGAACGCCTCGCCGACTACGTCGAGGAGCAGCAGGCGCTGCAACAGAAGTTGCTGGTGGCCTTGATCTACCCGGCCATCGTCTTCACCGTCTGCGTGCTGGTGGTGACCGGCCTCATGACCTACGTGGTGCCGAAGGTGATCGCGGTGTTTGCCGCCACCAAGCAGACCCTGCCGCTGCTGACGCGCGCGCTGATGGCGTTGTCCGATTTCTTGCAGGCAACCGGCTGGTTCTGGCTGGGCGCCGTAGTAGTCGGATATTTCGGTGTGCGTGCGGCACTCGCGCGCGAAGCGGTGCGGTTTCGCTGGCACCGTACCTGTTTGTCGATTCCGCTGCTGGGGCCGATGCTGCGCGCCAAGGAATCGGCACAGCTTGCGGCGACGCTTTCCATCCTGGTCGGCAGCGGCGTGCCGGTGCTGAGCGCGCTCGCCGCCGGCGCCGGCGTAGTCGGCAACCTGCCGATGCGACAAGCACTGCAACGCGCCACTATCGCGGTACGCGAAGGCGCCGGGCTGGCGCGTGCGTTGACGGCACAGCAAGGCAATCCACCGCTGTTTCCGCCGGTGATGGTGCATTTGATCGCCTCGGGTGAAGCCAGCGGCCGCCTGACGCAGACGCTGGAATCGGCGGCGCGCCAGCAGCAGCGCGATGTGGAAACGCGCACCGGCATCTTCGCCGCGATGGTCGAGCCGGCCATGATCCTGGTGATGGGCGTGATCGTGCTCGGCATCGTGCTGGCCGTGCTTTTGCCGATTTTCGAACTCAATCAGTTGGTAGGAAAGTAATCTCATGACCGCATGCTCCCGTCCGCACCATCGCAGCAAAGGATTTACGCTGATCGAAGTGATGATCGTGGTGGTGATCCTCGCCATCCTCGCCGCCATCGTGGTGCCGAAAATTCTCGATCGCCCCGACCAGGCGCGCACCATCGCCGCCAAGAACGACATCGCCGTGCTGCAGACGGCGCTAAAGTTGTATCGTCTCGACAACGGTTTCTATCCTTCCACCGACCAGGGCCTGGGCGCGCTGGTGGTGAAGCCGACCACCACGCCGCTGCCGATGAACTGGAAGAGCG
Source organism: uncultured Burkholderiales bacterium (assembly GCA_964498815.1). Taxonomy (GTDB): domain Bacteria; phylum Pseudomonadota; class Gammaproteobacteria; order Burkholderiales; family Usitatibacteraceae; genus UKL13-2. Next base: position 76 of record CAZCKI010000419.1, on the reverse strand, counting down.
GCGGCTACATCGAACGCATGCCGAACGATCCCTGGGGGCATCCCTACCAATACCTCAGCCCCGGCCTCAAGGGCGA
>CAZCKI010000418.1:0-3357 GCA_964498815.1 uncultured Burkholderiales bacterium | reverse complement strand
AATACAATGCCAATATACTACCATTCAATTCCAAAATGCTACCACTTTATGAAAATAAATGTTATTCTGCAAATATCGCTCTGCCGCTCGATCTGCAGAGGGTGACGTAGGGGAAATTACTGATTTGGCTTGGTCCGGCACCGCGCAGGCGGGCAATACCAAATTGCCAAATGGTACTTTATTGGTGTTGTCTGACTCGTACCAGATGTTCCACAATCCGGGATGCTTGGTGAATACCAGCAGGGAAACAAGCGAATGACCTCACTTGCACAAGTTTTGCCGCCGCTGGACCCAAACAGCGGCCTGCCGCTGTACCAACAGGTGCAGCGCGCGATCCGCGAGGCGATCGAAAGGCGCATCCTCGGCCCGGACGATGCCTTGCCGGCGGAGCGACAGATCGCCGTCGAGTTGGCGGTTTCGCGCATTACCGTGCGCAAAGCCATCCAGGGGCTGGTCGAAGAGGGCCTGCTGGTGCAGCGCCAGGGTTCGGGCAACTTCGTTTCCGCGCGCATCGAGAAGAACTTCGCCAAGATCACTTCTTTTTCCGAGGACATGCGCGCGCGCGGCCGCACACCGCACAGCGTCTGGCTGAAAAAACTCGAAGGCACGGTGTCTCCCGAGGAAGCGCTGACGCTGGGCCTCAGCCCGGGCACGCCGGTGTATCGCTTTCATCGCATCCGCTACGCCGACGACGCGCCCATGTCGGTCGAATACGCGACCATCATCGCCTCCTGCCTGCCTTCGCTGTCGGCCGTCAACAGTTCCATTTACGAGGCGCTGGAAAAAGCCGGCAATCGCCCGGCGCGCGCCTTGCAGAGGCTGCGCGCGTTATTGCTGAATGCCGAGCAGGCGCGGCTGCTCAATGCCCACGAGGGCGACGCCGGGCTGCTGGTGGAACGGCTGGGCTTCTTGCGCGACGGCCGCGCGGTCGAATTCTCGCAATCCTATTATCGCGGCGATACCTACGACTTCGTCGCCGAACTGAGCGGACCTTGATGCCGATGAATCGCAACGCAATGAGGAACGCCGGCCATGGCTGACGACGACCGCATCGACGCCGGCGCCACGCATATGTTTCGCGAGGCCGGCGAAGCGGCGGAAGCCGTGCGCCGCCAATACCAAAACAACCGCGAGCGCGCCCTGCAACTCGGCGCCACCCTGCGCGCGCAGGCGCCGCGCGCGGTGGTCACTTGCGCGCGCGGCAGTTCCGACCACGTCGCCACTTTCGCCAAGTACCTGATCGAAACGCGCACCGGCGTGCTCACCGCCTCGGCGGCGCTATCGGTGAGCTCGGTCTACGGCGTACCGCAGGGTCTGCAAAATTGCCTGTTCCTGGCGATTTCCCAATCCGGGCGCAGTCCCGACCTGGTCGCCGCCGCGCAGGCGGCAAAATCCGCCGGCGCCATCGTCGTGGCCCTGGTCAACGCCGAGGAAACGCCGCTGGCCGCCGTGGCCGACCACGTGCTGCCGCTGTGCGCGGGCCCGGAACGAAGTGTGGCCGCCACCAAGTCCTATATCGCCTCGCTCGCCGCCGTGGTGCACCTGGTTTCGGCGTGGACCGAAGACGATGCGCTGCGCGATGCCTTGATCGCGGCGCCCGACGCGCTGGCGCGCGCCTGGCAGCTCGATTGGACGCGCGCCATTCCTACGCTGCGCGCCACCGGCCATCTGTACGTCATCGGCCGCGGCGTCGGCCTCGGCATCGCCCAGGAGGCCGCGCTCAAATGCAAGGAAACCTGCCGGCTGCACGCCGAGGCCTTCAGCGGCGCGGAAGTACGCCACGGACCTCAGGCGCTGCTGCAGGAAAATTTTCCGGCGCTGCTGTTCGCGCAAAACGACGAGACCCGCCCGGGCGTGGAAACGCTGGCGCGCGATCTGGTTTCGCGCGGGGTGGAGGTCATGATCGCCGGCGGCCGAGCCGAAGGCGCCACCGTGCTGCCCACCATCGCCGCCCATCCCGCCATCGAGCCGCTGCTGCTCGCGCAAAGTTTCTATCGCCTCGCCAACAGCCTGTCCCTGGCGCGCGGCTGTGACCCCGACCGGCCGCCGCACCTGCGCAAGATCACCGAGACGGTCTGATGAACGGCCCCGGTCCCGCGCGGCACGCCTATGCCTGGCACGATTGCGCCGACTCAGCGACCCTCGCTGCGCGTTCGGCCGCGGCGGTGGCGCGCTGTCTGGCGCAGGGGCTCGCCGAACGTAACGCGGCCTCGCTGATCGTTTCCGGCGGGCGTACGCCGGGTCATTTTTTTGCCGTGTTGGCAAAGACCGATCTGGCCTGGGAGCGCGTTACCATTAGTCTCGCCGATGAGCGCTGGGCACCCGCGTCGGTCGAAAGCAATGAACAATTGGTGCGAACCCATCTGTTGACGGGTGCCGCCGCCAAGGCGCGTTTCCTGCCGCTGAAAACCGAGGCGAAAGATCCTGCGGCGGCCCTGTCCGAGCGCATGCGTGCCTTGCAAGCGATGCGCCGGCCGGTCGATGCCGTGGTACTGGGCATGGGCGAGGATGGTCACACGGCATCCTTGTTCCCCGGCGCCACCGGATTGGCGGAGGCGCTGGATCCGTTCGCCGCGCCCGCCCTGGTGGCGATCACGCCGCCTGCCGCGGCGCACCGCCGCATCAGCCTGAACCTCGCTGCGCTGCTCGATGCGCGCCGGCTGTTCCTGTTGCTGCAGAGCGCGGCCAAGCGCACCGCCTTCGAACGAGCCGTCCAGGGAAACATCCTGCCCATCGCCGCCGTTGTCCATCAGTCGCAGGCGCCGGTCGATGTCTACTGGGCGGCGTAGCAGGTCGCGTCGATGAGTCCGCACATCGCTTCCCTCGCGCCACGCGAGCACGCGTCGGCCGGCGTGTGGACGGCGCTGGCGAGACACCACGAAGCCTTGGGCGCCGTTTCGATGCGCGAGCTGTTCGCCGGCGATCCGGGACGCTTCGAACGTTACTCGCTGCAGGCGGCCGGGCTGTTTCTAGACTACTCGAAAAACCGCCTGGACGATCGCGCCCTGTCGCTGCTGTTGGCGCTGGCCGAGGAACGCGGCGTGGCGCGGCAGCGCACGGCGATGTTCGCAGGTGAACGCATCAACCGTACCGAACATCGCGCCGTGCTGCACACGGCCTTGCGCGATCGGGCGGCGCACGAATTATTGGTGGACGGCCGCGACGTGATGGCGCCGATCCGCGCGGTGCGCGCACGCGCCTATGCCTTCGCCGAAGGTGTGCGCTCGGGCGAATGGCGCGGCTATCGCGGCGCGGCCATCACCGATGTCGTCAACATCGGCATCGGCGGCTCCGACCTCGGCCCGCGCATGGCCTGCGAGGCGCTCAAGGCCTTCGCCCACCCGCGCCTCAGGATGC
>CAZCKI010000417.1:0-3359 GCA_964498815.1 uncultured Burkholderiales bacterium | reverse complement strand
GTTTTTTTTTTTCATTCAGATCGAAGGAGAGCGGACATGCATATCGTTTCGAAAGTACTCGCGGGCGCGGGCATCGGCCTCGCGGTGTTGTTTTCCAGGCAATCGATTGCGGGGGCGGACCCCAAGCTGATTCTGGCGGGCACCATTTACGGCGCGGGCGGCCCGTCCGCGGCCATTAACTTTCTGTGGAACCAGCCGGATACCGTTACTCTCGATACGGTCGCAATGCCGCCCTATCTCGACTATGTCGGCGGATGCTATTACATGGTCTCTTTTCAGTATTACAACGCCGGCACCAAAGACATCGTAGTTGCCGATCCAAGCGACTGGAGAACCTGGGAATACGTCGCGCTGAAGACGGACAGCGGTCCTCCCCCCGGCGGGACTCTTCTTACTACCATGCCACCCGGTGCGCTTTTCGGCGGCGGAGTATCCGTTCCAGTAACGTCTGGAAACCACCTTCTGTTTCTCGATGTGAATTACCAGAATCGAGTGCCGGACGATGACTATTCCAACAACAGCGGAGCGCTGAATATCAAGGTTGTCGGGCCCGGCTGCTAGATTTCGTATCGTCGTTGCGCATTTTTTCGCGACAAGCGTATTGGAAAAACGGTTTGGAAAAAATAACGCAATTCCAGAAAATGCCCTGCGCGCGCGGGTCCCCGCGCGACGCGCCGGTCGTACGGCGAAATTGCGAACGACAGCGAATTATTAAAATTCGTCGTCCCGGCGAAGGCCGGGATCCAGTCCAGTTCATTTTGTACAACAAGCACGGACTGGATTCCGGCCTTCGTCCCACGGGATTTCCTGCGGTCACCGGAATGACGATCTTTTGACACCCAACCGAGTGACGTGATTGGTGGACCGCAGTCTCTCAGCGCTTCTGCATCACCACGCCGGTCTTCTCCAGCGCCCGCAAATACTCCACCACCATATCGAGCGCCACCGGCCCGAACTCTGCCGACAGCGCATCGGCGATCTGCTGCGCGTTGCGTTTCCCGTCGACGAAGTTGAGCGCCTCGTAACAGTACAAGCCGCCATTGCCGCGTTCGCTTTCAAAGCGCAATAGTTTCGGCATCGCCACACCGGCCGCCTTGGCGTGGTCGAGGAAGTAGTCGTAGCCGAATACCGTCAGCGGGCCGCGTACGGCCGGGTTGCGGTGGAACACCAGCTTGCCGTCGCCGGTGGCCGCGCTTGCGGGCGTTGCCGCACTCTGCATGGCCTGGCCAAAGCGCTTGTCGTTCGCCAGCACATACGCGGAAGCGGCGCCGATGAACGCGGCGCGCTTCAGCTTGGTCGGGTCGATGTTGGCTGCCGTGTCGAGATTGGTGTGGATGTAGCGGTCGGGCCAGTCGTTGAGGTAGATGGCGGGAATGCCGAACGATGGATCCTGGTAGACCTCGTGGTCGCTACCTAGCGAAAAGGGCGAGTCTTCGGCGCGCAGCGGCTCCTTGCCGCCTTCCGGGGCCACCAGCGGGTATTTGGCCTCGCCGGTCGCGGCATAACGATAGGTTTCGCGGTTGGCGAACGCCGCAAAGCTCCACGCCACGTCGTGAATGAAGGAGGGCAGGCTGGCCGGTCCGCGCGTCACGTGGAACACCGCCTTGGTCTCCGGCCCGCCGCCGACCATGTCCATGTGAATCACGGCCTTGATGCGCGACGCGAATTCGGGCCGGGCATTCAGCAGCGTGACGCTGCCTTCTACTTCCGGCGGCCAGATGAAGCGGAGAGTGCGCGCCGGGCGGGCCAGCGTGCCATCGGCAATCAGCTTTTGCAGCGTGCGCGCGGTCTCCAGGATGGTGACGCAGCCGCTGGCGTTGTCGTTGGCGCCGGGGCGCTGGTGATCGAGGTGGCAGGAGAAGGCGATTTCCTCGTCCTTGAGTTTCGGATCGGCGCCGGGGATGGTGGCGGTCACCACTTCATAGAAGCCGTTGTGCTGCCCCGCCTTCACGGTCGCGTGCAGGCGAATGACTTCGCCTTTGGCCAGCCGCTCACGCAGGCCGCGCGCGACTTTCAGCGAGACCATGAAGCCGAAGGTGGGGTGCGCCGAAAAGGTTTCGAGATGGCCCCAGCGGATCATATTGTCGTTCTCGCCCCACCACGCGGTGCGCTGGTTCTGCGCGTAGCTCACCACGCCCACCGCGTCGAATTTGCCCACAGCGAGGTCCTGCACCGCGCCCGGCTGGGTGGCGACCAACACGATCTTGCCCTTCACATTTTTGCCGGCGTAATCGCTCTCCTTGGTGCCATCGCCCACATCGACGAGTTCGGTAGTCACGTCTGCCGATTCGCTGTCCTGCGCCAGTACGATAGGCGCGGCGGCGAAGCTCGCCAGCTTGATGCTTTGCCCGTCTTTCAGTTCCAGTAATTCGCCTTCCTCTGCGTCCCACGGCGGGCGCGAGCGCTGCGTGCCGTAGAAGATTTTCCCGTCGGCCGGGAAGCGCAGGATCTCCACATTGCTGAGTCCATACGCCTTGGCCCTCTCCACCACCAATTCGGCGGCGGCGTGAAAGCCCTGCGAGCCGCGCTGGCGGTGAAAGCGCGCGAGCCCCTCCAGGTTGCGCTTGGCGGTCTCGCCGCTGAGTTCGTTGGCGAGGGACTGGATGGTTTTTTCGGAGAGGAGGGGTGGGACTTGGGCTTGTGTGGTTGCCGACAAAACGGAGATGCTGAGGGCGGCCAACACAGGCAAATATGCACCTGAGAAACGGGGCTGTCGTTCGTTCACACGAAAAGTGCTGAATCGTTCCATTGAGATTGAGGCCAACTGTTTCTCCTAGTTTGATGCAGCTGAAATTTTCTGTGATGCAAGACTTGCTAAAAGTCATCTCAAAACTGCAAAAATTACTTGTCATCCCGGCGAAAGCCGAGATCCAGCGTCTTTCGTCGCTACAGCCGCAAACGCCACTGGACCCCGGCTTTCGCCGGGGGCGACAATCTTTGAGATGGTTTTTAGTGCGCCCAGTGAAAGCGAATCATCGCCATTGTCAACGCAAATACAAATCCATATCCGAATCGGTCCAGCCGAATCAATTCCTGCTGATGTTTGCTTCGCCACATGCCGATTGTGCTCATCGCGCCGCCGGCAACAATGGGAGTGAGCACCAGGTTGGCAACTCGGAAGCCTTCGCTTTTGATAAATGAGTTGGGAAAAAGCCAAAGGCTGATGGCGCCGGCGATTGCGCCAAATATCATGTAACCACCGGCTGCCAAAACAGGGTGAAGGGGCGCAGGTCGGCGAAATGGCTCCTTGACGCAATGCAGGCCTAGTTCGAATATGGCTTCGAAAATAATTTGCAGGATCACCTCGAAGATGATCTGCAAGAAGCCAAGCAGGAGCTCGAAAATTATTTCCATTATTT
>CAZCKI010000416.1:2314-3365 GCA_964498815.1 uncultured Burkholderiales bacterium | reverse complement strand
TCGCCAGTTCCAGACCGCCCGCGCCGCCGCCGACGATGACGATGCGATGCATCTAGCGATCTCCGGCTTTCACAGCGAGACGAAGGCGGCGTACAGCAACAAGGCCGCGGAGATCATCGAGCCGGCGGCGCCGATCATATTGCCTAGGTAAACGAGCTTGCCAAGGCCGACGCCATCGGCCGACAGCCCGCGCTGCCCGGTGATGGCGGCCAGCGGCGTGGAAACACAGAAGCCGTAGGACGAGACGATCAGCGCGATCGCGATGGTCCATTTGATGGATGCAGGAACCGCCAGCACGGACAACAGCGCGGCGATCGCAAACATGAGCGTGGCGCCGATCGGCAGGCTGAGATGCGCGACGCGCCAGGAATTGACCACGTGGGCAGGCGCATTGCGCTTGATGGAGCGCCCGTACGGTGCTCCCAGCAATAGCCCGAACAGCAGGACCACCGCTCCGTGAAACACCAGCTGGCGCGAAAATGCTTCCATGGATTTGAATTACGCCTTGCTATGCGACTGCACGATTTGCAACAGCGGCGCAAACACGCGCGGCGTGCCCGCCACCACCGAGCCGCTTTCAAGATAATTGCCTTCGCCCTTGAAATCGGTGATGAGGCCGCCGGCTTCGAGGATCAACAGGCCGCCTGCCGCCGCATCCCAGGGCATCAGGCCCTTTTCCCAGAAGCCGTCGTAACGGCCGCAGGCGACGTAGCAGAGGTCGAGCGCGGCCGCACCCGGGCGGCGCACACCGGCGGACTTCTGGGTGATTTCCTTGAACGCGGCGAGGTAGCGGTCGATGTCGCCGAATTCCTTGAAGGGGAAGCCGGTGCCGATCAGGGCGTCTTTCAGATTGAGCGTTTTCGAGACGCGGATGCGGCGGTCGTTGAGAAAAGCACCTGCGCCGCGGGTGGCGGTGAAGAGATCGTTGCGGCAGGGGTCGTAGACCACGCCGTGTTGCACCACGCCTTTGACGGCGAGCGCGATCGACACGCAATACTGCGGGAAGCCGTGCAGGAAATTGGTGGTGCCGTCGAGCGGATCGATGATCCAC
>CAZCKI010000416.1:0-2304 GCA_964498815.1 uncultured Burkholderiales bacterium | reverse complement strand
GTAGTCGCTTTCGCCGTGCGTCTGTGCGCCGGACTCCTCGGCGAGGATGCTATGCTGCGGATAGGTTTCGCGCAGCAAATCGATGATGGCGGCTTCGGCGGCGCGATCGACTTCGGAGACGAAGTCGTTCTGCGACTTGGTCTCGATGGTCAGCTTGTCGAGGTCGTTGGAGGCGCGCTGGATCAGCGAGCCGGCGCGACGGGCTGCCTTGACGGCAATATTCAACATCGGATGCATGGCGGATTTTTTCAAAGAGCGAGGTAAGGCGCTATTTTACTATGAGCACCCCGGCTGATCCCTTTCGCGCCCCTTCGTTGCCGCTGTCGTTACTGGCACGGGTGCGGGTGGTGATGGTGCAGACCTCGCACCCGGGCAATATCGGCAGCGCCGCGCGGGCGATGAAAACCATGGGTCTCGCCGAGCTTACGCTGGTGGCGCCGCGCAATCCGGACGCGTTGCAGGACTCGCAGGCGCTGGCGCTGGCCTCGGGCGCCACCGACGTGCTGGACAGTGCACGCGTGGTTCCGGATCTGGCAGCTGCGCTGGCCGACGTGAACCTTGCCATTGCCTTTACCTCGCGGCGGCGCGAGCTTTCGCACGGCAGCTTGTCGTTGCGCGATGCCGCCGCCGCGGCCATGGAGACTTTGCAAGGGGGCGACACCCACATGGCGCTGGTGTTCGGCAATGAAACCTCGGGGCTTTCCAACGAGGAAGTCGACCGCTGCCAGATGATCGCGACCATCCCCGCCAATCCGGACTATGCCTCGCTCAATGTTTCGCAGGCGGTGCAACTGGCGGCCTACGAAATGATGATGACGGCCGCCGCATTCGCGGCGCCGGTGGATGTGGTGCGGCCCGCCTCCAGCGTCGGCGAGGTCGAGGGTTTTCTCACCCACCTGGAGCAGGCCGCGCAACAATCCGGCTTCCTCGACCCGGCGGTGCCGAAACGCTTCATGACGCGCATGCGGCGCCTGTTCGTGCGGGCGCGGTTGGAGCCCGAGGAAGTCGCAATTTTACGAGGGCTATTATCGGCTTTTCAAAAAGACAGGCATCATTCAATCGACACGAAAGAACCTTCCCCCGGCAACGGGGGAAGGCAGGATGGGGGCGATGCCTGAATTTGCAGTGCAGCCCGCGCAGACCCCCATCCCAACCTTCCCCCGCAAGCGGGGGAAGGAGTGCCTTGCAGCAGTCAACATAACTGATTGAGCCGCTCCCCGGATTAACCATGTTCAAACGCCTAAGAGAAGACATCGCCAGCGTCTATGCACGCGATCCCGCCGCCCGCAACTGGTGGGAGGTGATGACCTGTTACCCCGGCATGCACGCCATCTGGTGGCATCGCTACGTCGCGCATCCGCTGTGGGGGATCGGCCTGAAGTGGCTGGGACGCCTCATGTCCAATCTTGGGCGCTTCTGGACCGGTGTGGAAATTCATCCGGGAGCCTCCATCGGCCGGCGTTTTTTCATCGACCACGGCATGGGCATCGTAATCGGCGAAACCGCCGAGATCCGCGACGATTGCACGCTCTATCACGGCGTCACGCTGGGGGGCGTGTCGTGGCACAAGGGCAAGCGCCACCCGACGCTCGACAACGGCGTCACGGTGGGAGCCGGCGCGAAAATCCTCGGGCCGTTCACGGTCGGCGCCGGCGCCAAGGTGGGATCCAACTCGGTGGTGGTAAAAGAAGTGCCGCCCGGCGCCACCGTGGTCGGCATTCCGGCTCGCATCGTCGAGGGCCTCGACCAGGGTGCCGCCGTGCAGGCGTTCTCGGCCTACGCCGTCACCACCAACGAAAACGATCCGCTCAACAACATCCTGAAGACCTTGGCCGGACGCTCGGACAAGTCCGAGGCGGAACTGCTGGACCTGATCAAGCGCCTGGAAGCGCTGGAAGCGCGACAGGGCGCGCAAGTCAAGTAGCGCCGCCAAAGGGCCGCCGTGGCTCGGCACGCCGGGCTATTGCTTGGTCAGCGTGAAGGTACCGGGGAACGATCCGCCGCTGGTGCCGGACATGGTGTTGCCGTTTATGGTGGCATTGAAAGAGGTGCCGCCCTCGGTGAAGATGGTCAGCGTGGAACCGCTGACGGTGCCCGCGACCAGGTTGCCGTTGGTGACGAAGCCGACCGGGTCGGGACACAGGCCGTCGCAACTCAGCATCACGGTGGTATAGGTGCCCGTGACCGAGGTCCCCGTCTGGACCAGCGTCCACGTCAGGCTCATGACGCCGTCGCCGAAGCCGCCGTAATGCTTGTTCCAGTTGCCGGCCCAGGTTCCCGTGGTGCTGCCGGGTGCGCTGGTGC
>CAZCKI010000415.1:0-3370 GCA_964498815.1 uncultured Burkholderiales bacterium | reverse complement strand
CCAGATAGTTGCCGGTGGTGGCCAGGAACAGCAGGGCGCAGATGGTCCAGCGGTAGTGGCCGAGCGCCTGCTGCGTCATCGATTTAATTTCCTGCGCCACCATGCTTCTCTCCTGAATCGGCCGCCGTGTAGAGCGGGCTCGTTATTTTTTTGCAAGCTTCAGGGCAAGGTGTATGCCGTCTTCACAGTCGTGAAAAATTCCTGCGCGTAGCGGCCCTGTTCGCGCGAACCATAGCTGGACGCTTTGCGGCCGCCGAAGGGCACGTGGTAGTCCACGCCCGCCGTCGGCAGGTTCACCATCACCATGCCGGCCTGGCTGTGTCGTTTGAAATGAGTCGCATACTTTAGCGAGGTGGTCGCGATGCCCGCGGACAGGCCGAAGGGCGTGTGATTGGCCTCCGCCAGAGCCGCCTCGTAGTCCTTGACGCGCAGCACGCTCGCCACCGGCCCGAACACTTCTTCGCGATTGATGCGCATGTTCGCGTCGGTGTCGGTCAGCAGCGCCGGCGCCAGGTAATAACCATCGGTCGCGCGTTTCAGGCGCTCACCGCCGGCCGCCAGCACCGCGCCCTCGCTTTTGCCGATCTCCACGTAGCGCAGGTCCTGTTCCAGTTGCGCCTGCGAAGCGACCGGGCCGATGTCGATGCCGGCTTGCAGGGCGTCGCCGATGTTGAGATTCGCCATGCGCGCCTTGACGGCATCCACAAATTGGGCATAAATCCCCCCGGTCACGATCAGGCGGCTCGCTGCCGTACAGCGTTGACCGGTGGCAAAAAAAGCGCTTTGCACGCTGAGTTCCACCGCCTGCGCCAGATCGGCGTCGTCGAGAATCACCTGCGGGTTCTTGCCGCCCATTTCCAATTGCACTTTTTTCATGGCGGCGGCGCATTGCCGGGCGATGCGGCCGCCGACTTCCTGCGAACCGGTGAAGCTGATGGCGTCGATGCCGGGATGATTGACCAGCGCCTCGCCGATCACGCTGCCGCGCCCCATGACGAGATTGAAAACACCGGCGGGAATGCCGCTGCGGCTGATGATTTCCGCCAGCGCCCAGGCGCAGCCGGGAACCAAATCGGCGGGCTTCAGCAGCACGCAATTGCCGTAGGCCAGTGCGGGCGCCACTTTCCAGACAGGAATGGCGATCGGGAAATTCCAGGGCGTGATCAGACCGACCACGCCGACCGGTTCGCGGCTGATTTCCACCGCGACACCCGGCCGCACCGAAGCCAGCATTTCACCGGCCGGGCGCAGACATTCACCGGCGAAGAACTTGAAAATATTGCCGGCGCGTGTGGCCTCGATGATGCCTTCCGGCCGGGTCTTGCCTTCCTCGCGGGCCAGCAGCGTGCCGAGTTCTTCGCGGCGCGCCAATATTTCGGTGCCGATTTTATCGAGTGCATCGGCGCGGGCCTGGATACCCGATAGAGACCAGGCCGGAAACGCGTCGCGCGCGGCCCGCACCGCAAGGTCGAGCTGGGCGGCGTCGGCCTGCGCATACTCGCCCACCACCTCGGCCACATTGGACGGATTGATATTGGGCGCATAGGCGGAGCCCGCCAGCCACTGGCCGCCGATCAGATTGTCGTGGGAGTACACCACGCGCGCGCCTGCGGGCATGCGCTTACTGGGGCCCGAGCGTTTTGATCAGCGCGGCCAGCGCATCCGCTTCCTCGGGTTTGAGATCGGTCAGGGGCGGGCGCACCGGACCGGCATCGTGGCCGACGATTCTGGCGCCGGCCTTGACGATGCTCACGGCGTAACCCGGCATACGGTTGCGAATGGCGAGATAGGGCATGAAAAAATCGTGCAGCAGGCGGTGTTGCGTGGCCAGATCGTCGGCCGCCACCGCGTGGTAAAACGCCAGCGCGGTCTTGGGAATGAAGTTGAAAACGGCGGAGGAATAGACCGGCGTGCCCAACGCTTTGTAGGCGGCTGCGTACACTTCCGCAGTGGGCAGGCCGCCCAGGTAGGCGAAGCGCTCGCCCATGCGCTGATAAATCGCCACCATGGCCTCGATGTCGCCCACGCCGTCCTTGAAGCCGACCAGATTGGGGCAGCGATCGGCCAGGATGGACAGCGAATCCGGCGACAGCTTGCAGACATTGCGGTTGTACACGATCACGCCGAATTTCACGCTCTTGCACACCGCCTCGACGTGGGCGATCAATCCCTCCTGGCCGGCCTCGGTCAGATAGTGGGGCAGCAGCAGGATGCCGTGGGCACCCAGGCGCTCGGCTTCGCGCGCGCAGGCGATGGCAAATCGGGTGGGGCCGCCGGTGCCGGCGACGATAGGCACCTTACCAAGACAGGTATCGACGGCGGTCTTGATGACGGCCGGGTACTCGTCGCCGGTGAGCGAAAAGAATTCTCCGGTGCCGCCGGCCGCGAACAAGGCGCTGGCGCCATAGGGCGCTAGCCACTCCAGCCGTTCGCGATAGCCGCGCGGATTGAATTCGCCCTGTGCGTCGAAATCGGTGACGGGAAAAGAGAGCAGGCCGGAACTGATGATGGTTTTGAGGTCTTGGGGAAGCATGGGATCAATCGGCAAAGGGACCGGTTTTAACAAAGGGGCCGCCCTGAAACTGCGCGGCGGGATCGTTCAAATCGGGGGCGGAGGTACGGGCGTAGATGGCTTCGCGAAAAATATCGGCGCTGTCCTGCGGCACGAAGCCGATGTGCTTGGCCGGAGTGTTGTCCCACCAGCAGACCCCATTATTGGACACGCCGTAAATGATGGTGTGGCCCACCACCGGTGTGGTCAGGCAGGCGGTGATGAGGCGGTGCAGATCGTCGTAGCTCAACCAGCAGGCGAGCATGCGGCGGTCGCGCGGCTCGGGAAAAGAAGAGCCGATGCGCATGCAGGCGGTCTCGATGCCGTAGCGGTCAAAGTAGTAGCGCGACAAGTCTTCGCCGAAGGCCTTGCTCACACCGTAGAGTCCATCGGGGCGCGACGGCCGCTCGGGAGTGATGGTTTCGGATTGCCGATAAAAGCCGGTGACGTGATTGGAGCTCGCCAGTACCACGCGTTTGATGCCGTGTTTACGCGCCGCTTCATACAAATGATAGACGCCCAGGACATTGGCCTGCATGATGGGCTGGAACGGCCCGTCCAGCGACATGCCGCCCATATGCACGATGGCATCGACTCCCCGCACCATCGCCTCCACTGCCTGCGCATCGGCTAGGTCCGCCGGCATGATTTCTTCGTTCGCCCCGGCATTGCCGAGGTCTACTCGGTCGGAAAGGCGCAATATGTCGCAGTTGGCTTTGAGCTTTTCCCGCAGGACTTTTCCCAAACCGCCGCCGGCACCGGTCAACAACAGCTTTTGATGCGTTTTGACCACCATTTTTTTGCCTGCCTCACGATTCG
>CAZCKI010000414.1:0-3388 GCA_964498815.1 uncultured Burkholderiales bacterium | reverse complement strand
CCCATGGCCATCGGTTCCGTCCCGGCGATGGCCGACATCAATGATGATCTCCGCGCCGAAATTGCTGCCCAGCGCACGCGGCTGGAAGCGCTCGAAAAGAAACTCGACGCAGCCATGCGCACCGCACAAGATGCGAAGGCGGAAGCGAAGCAAGCCCAACAGCAAGCGAAGCAAGCCGCGGCCCCGGGCGTCAAGAACGCAGCCGCGGTGGTACCGAATCCGGCCGGCGGCCTCAGCATGCAATGGGGCAAAAGCAGCGTAACGCTATACGGCCTGATCGACGGCACCATCAGTTCCGTCACCAACGCCAACGCGGCCGGCCAGCGGGTCACCAGTTATCAGACTGCGTGGTTCAGCGGCGACCGCTGGGGCGTCACCGGCAAACGCGAACTTTCCAACAGCGGACTCAAAGGCATATTCAAACTGGAAAGCGAATATGAAATCGCCACCGGCAACCAGGATACGCCGGGGGTATTGTTCAATCGGGATGCCTGGATCGGCTTCGAAAGTGCGGACCTGGGTAAGCTGACGTTTGGCCGGCAAAATGCCATCGCCCGCGATTTCACCGGGATTTACGGCGACCCGTATGGTGGCGCGCGGGTCACGCTGGAAGAAGGCGGTTACACCAATAACAACAATTTCAAGCAACTCATTTTTTATGCGGCCAGCGCCACCGGCACGCGCTATGACCGCGGCGTGGTCTGGAAAAAAGAGTTCGGCAACTTCGTCGCAGGCGTCGGTTACCAGTTCGGCGGCGTTGCCGGCGATTTCTCCAACGGCAGCACCAAGACGCTTGCTTTAGGCTACAACGGCGACGGCGATGCTTTCCATCTGGCCGGCTTCGTCAACAATTTCAACGTCGCCGGCCTGACCCACAAGGCCTGGTCCGTGGGTGGCAACGTGGCGTTGAACGACTTGATCCGCCTGCACGGTGGCTATTACGGCTATAACTCCGAGCAGGGCGGCGGGGTCGGCAACCGCAAGGACAAGGCCTACACCCTGTCGACCAAGATCACCCCCGGGGGGCCGCTCGACTTTGAGGTAGGCTATCAGATCCTCAAGGCGGTCAACGCCGGCTTGAATGGCTCCGGCTTCGTCCTGACACCGTACGCCAATGCGCTCGGTGTCACTAGGGTTGCGACCGGTAACAAGAAGACCGCCTATGCATCGGCGTTTTATCATTTCGACAAAATGATCGAGGTCTATTTGGCGTTGGACCGTATGACTCTGACCGACGGTTACAAGCTGGCAGTCACCAATGGTCACCAGGACCAGACCGAAATCGGCGTGGGTATGCGTCTCAAGTTTTAGCGCTTTCGGCCTCTGCTCTAGCCCCCGCAAACGGCCATGGCAATCGCCATGGCCGTTTGCGATTGAACGGACGGCCTGGCAAATCAATAAAGAAAGCAGCGAATTTCCCGTGCGTAGATAATCCCTTCATGCGAATTCTTCTGGTAGAGGACAACCGCCCCTTGTCCACCTGGCTGCAGCGAACACTGCAGCGCGACCGCTACTCGGTTGATTGCGCTCACGACGGCATCGAGGCGGATCACCTGTTGCTGACGCAGCTCTACGACCTGTTGATCCTCGATCTCTCCTTGCCGCGGCTGGAAGGTTACGAGGTGTTGAAGCGCCTCCGTGCGCGCAAACTCGATACGCCGGTGCTGATTCTGACCGCGTTGAATACGACGCGCAGTCGCATCGACGGTTTCGATCTGGGGGCCGACGATTACGTCGCCAAGCCGTTCGATGTCGCCGAACTCGAGGCGCGCATTCGTGCCCTGCTGCGCCGCGCCGCCAAACAGCCCAATCCGTTGATACGTTGCGGAGCCTTGTCCTACGACGGCAATTCGCGCGCCTTCTCGCTTGCGGATCGGGACCTGGCGTTGACCCGGCGGGAAAGCGGCGTGCTGGAAGTGCTGATGCTGAAAATGGGCACCGCCATCAGCAAGCAGGCGCTGGCTTCGGCGGTGTTTTCGCTGGAGGAGGATGTCTCCGAGGATGCGATCGAGATCTACATCCACCGGCTGCGCAAAAAGCTCGAAGGCTGCGACGCCGCCATCATCACGCTGCGCGGTCTTGGCTACGTGCTGAAGCAGAAGAATGCGCTTTAACAGTCTTCGCACGGAACTGTTTTTCTGGGTGCTGGTGCCGCTGGCCTTCACCGCCATGATTTCCGTCGGCTACAGCTTGTACGAGGCGCGGCTGACCGCCGCGCTGGTGCAGGAAAGAATGCTGCTCGGTTCAGCGCGCATGATCGCCGAGCAGGTGCACTACCAGGACGACGCCATCGTCGTGCAGATCCCCCCGGCGGCGCTGGAATTGTTCCAGGAAGAGGGAAGCGTCGACCATGTTTATTATCGTGTCACCTCGCCGGACGGCCAGCTTCTTTCCGGCTATTACGAAATGCCCGTCCTGGACAAGAAGTTGCTGCCGGAAGAGCACGCCTTCCAGATGGCCATCATGCGCGGCGAGCCGATCCGCATCGCCGGTTTCGCGCAACCCCTGTTTGGATCGAAGGACGACCGTCCGGTGATCATCGAGGTTGGACAGACCAACCATTCCAGGGACGCGCTGGTACGGCAACTTTGGTTGCGCGACATCATCGGACAATTTGCGCTGCTCGTCCTGGTGGCAATATTGATCTGGCTGGGGCTGCGGCACGGTTTGTCGCCGATCATGTCCTTGCGCGCGCAAATGCTGCGGCGCAAACCGGGTGTGCTGGAGCCGCTCGAAAGCAGCGGCGTGCCGGGCGAACTCAAGCCGTTGGTGGTGGCGGTCAACGACTATGTGCAAAGACTGAATCACCATATGTCGGCGCACAGTCGCTTCATCGCGGATGCCGCGCACCAGCTGCGCACGCCGCTCAGCGTGCTCAATACCCAGATCACCTATGCGCTGCGAACCGGTGATGCCGGCTTGAAAGACGAGGCCCTGCATGGTTTGCGCGAAGCTATCCAGGGAACCACGCGGTTGGTGAGCCAATTGCTGACTTTTTCCGAAGCCGAGGCGGGCATCGGTCCGCACGCGGAGCAGTGCGCGGTCGATCTTAACCAGGCGGCGAAGTCGGTCGTCGAATCGGTCGCGCTGCTGGCCGACCAAAAACAGATCGATCTGGGTTTCGAGTCATCCCTGGGCAACGCTTCGGTGCGCGCCAACGAGCACATGCTGTACAAAATGCTGGTCAATCTGGTCGAGAACGCGATCAACTACACGCCTGCGGGCGGTATCGTGACGGTCGCGGTGTGCGCAGGCCCGCTAGGCACCGTCGTCCTGGCGGTGGAAGACAACGGTCCCGGCATACCGTCCGCCGAACACCAGCGTGTATTTGAACGTTTTGTGCGCCTGCCGGGTAGCGAACAGGAAGGCTGCGGGCTGGGCCTCGCCA
>CAZCKI010000413.1:0-3405 GCA_964498815.1 uncultured Burkholderiales bacterium | reverse complement strand
GGAAGCTCGACATGGGCAAGGCCTGCGTGCGCTTCAAACGCATCGAAGACGCGGCCCTCGACGTGATCGGCGAGGCGATCCGGCGCATTCCGGCCAAGGACTACATTGCCTACTACGAAATGGTGCGTGTGCGCCAGACACGCGATGCGGCGGCGCGCTCGGCCGCCCGCAAGAACGTTGCCCCCGGTCGGTCGGCCAAACCCGTTTCATCGACCAAATCTGCAAGTCGTCGTGCGGCAAAGGCGGTCTGACCCCCAAATACGGTATTTCGGGAACATTTCCCTACCGGCAATATTGCAATTCACGGCACAATAGCGCCTGTTTGCACTCTGCCGCGGGTTTCCGCCGACATCATGAAAATCATCACCAAAGGCCGTGTCGTTTTCCTCGTCGTCGTTGTGGCCCTGGGCGGCCTGATATGGGGCGGCGTCGTGCTGCAAAAAAAGATGGGCGAAGGCAGCGACAAGCCTCGCTATAAATTAGCGGACGTCGATCGCGGCTCGATCGTGCAATTCGTCACCGCCACCGGCACCCTCAACCCGGTGGGGCTGGTCAACGTCGGCACGCAGGTGTCGGGCACGGTCAGCGAAATCAACGTCGATTTCAACGACCGGGTGCGGCGCGGGCAGATCCTGCTGAAAATCGAACCGACCCTGCTGCAGGCGGTCATCAAGCAAAACGAGGCCGGGCTCAACGCCGCGCGCGCGCAACTGACGCTGGCCGAGAGCAATTTCAATCGCAATACCAAGCTGGTGGCGCAGGGCTTCATTTCCGCAACCACGCTCGACGGCTACCGTCAGGCGCTGGATGCCGCCAAGGCGCAGGTACAGGTGAGCGAAGCGCAACTGGAACGCGCACGTGCCGACCTCGACAACAGCATCATCCGCTCGCCGATCGACGGCGTCATCATCAAGCGTACGGCCGATCTGGGCCAGACGGTGGCGGCGAGCTTCCAGACGCCGAACCTGTTCGTGATTGCGGCGGATCTCAAGCGCATGCAGATCGATACTAACGTCTCGGAGGCCGACGTCGGCCTGTTGAAGACCGGGCAGACGGTGCGTTTCATCGTCGATGCCTTCCCCGACCGCGATTTCGACGGCAAGGTGCGGCAGTTCCGCCTGGCCGCCAACATCACGCAAAACGTGGTCACCTACAATGTGGTGATCGACGTCGACAATCCGGAAGAACTGCTGAAGCCGGGCCTGACCGCGCAGGTGCGCATCATCACCGCCAACCGCCCGGATGCGATGCGGGTGCCGACCGCCGCCTTGCGTTATCGCCCCAGCGACCTGGAAGTCGCGATGGATGCGATGAAAAAGAAAATGCTGGGCGCCAAGGATGGGAAAGACGCCAAGGACGGCAGGGACGCCAAGAAGGATGACAAGCCGGTCGACGACAACGTCGACGAACTGGGCCTGCGCAGCAAGACCGGCGAGAGGCTCTACCGCATCTACCGGTTGCCGGAGCCGAAGCCCGAGGAAAAGGGCGCGCAATCGCAAGCCGAACCGGTCGATGTGGTGATCGGCGTTTCCAACAGCAAGTACACCGAGATCGTCAAAGGACCGCTGAAAGCAGGCGACAAGGTGGTGGTGCGTTCGCTGCTGACGGAACCGGGCAAGTAAAGCAGCCGTTTCTGCTCCCCGACACTCTCTGACGATTTGGCCATGCCCGATACTTCCCACGAAGAAGCCTTGGTGCAGCTTTCCGCTGTGCGCAAGAGCTATTTTTCCGGACGGGTGGAAACACCCGTCCTGCACGGCATCGACTTTACGATGCAGCGCGGCGATTTTGTCGCGGTGATGGGCCAGTCGGGGTCGGGCAAATCGACCTTGATGAACATCCTCGGCTGCCTCGATACGCCGACCCTGGGAAATCATCGTCTCGCCGGCAACGAGGTGAGCCAGCTGAGCCGCGCCGAACTGGCGCGCCTGCGCAATCGCACACTGGGCTTTGTGTTCCAGAGTTTCAATCTCCTGAAGCGCATGAGCGTGCTCGATAACGTTGCACTGCCGCTGTTGTACGCCAGCGTGCCGCGCACAGAAGCGCGCAAGCGCGCCGCTGTGCAGCTCGCCAAGGTGGGATTGACCGAATATTCGCACCGGCAACCGAACCAGCTTTCCGGCGGACAGCAACAGCGCGTCGCCATCGCCCGCGCTTTGGTGGCGGACCCGCCGCTCATACTGGCGGACGAACCGACCGGCAACCTCGATACGCGTACCAGCCTTGACATCATGGCGGTGCTGACCGACCTCAATCGCGAGCGCGGTCAAAGCATCATCGTCGTCACCCACGAACCCGACGTGGCGACATATGCAAAGAGACTGGTGCGATTGAAAGACGGGCTGGTGCTGTACGACGGCCCCGCGCACGAAGGCTTGCGCCAATTGCAGGAAGACCAGCGTAGCGAGGACAAGGCATTGGCTGCCGCCTTGGTGGAAAATGCGGCGCAAAATGCCGCGAAGGAGGGCGCATGAGCTTTTTTCAGGTATGGGCCGAATCGCTGCGCGCGATGCTCGCCAACCCAATGCGCACCCTGCTCACCATGCTCGGCATCATCATCGGCATTGCCAGCGTGGTGCTGATGCTGGCGGTGGGTGACGGCATCAAGGCGTTCATCGACAAGCAGCTCTCGGTGCTGGGCAGTAACCTGGTGGCGATCGGCGCGGATTCGCGCAAGGCGGTCGGCGCGCGCCTGAAGACCGGCACCGTGCTGACCCTGACCTCGGAAGATGCCGAGGCGATCAACCGCCTGCCCACCGTGCACGGTGCTGCGCCGATGCTGACCACGTTTTCGCAGATTTCCTACGGCAACGAAAACAGCGCCAACACGGTGCACGGCACGACGCCGGCCAATTTCGTGATCCGCAATCTGCGCATGGCCAAGGGTATCCCGATCAGCGACGTCGATGTGGCGAGTGCCGCGCGGGTCGCGGTGCTGGGCAAAAAAGTGGCCGAGCAGCTGTTCTACAAGACCGACCCGCTCAACCAGCGCATCCGCATCGACAACCAGAGCTTCCAGGTGATCGGTGTCCTCGACAACGAAGGCCAGACCTTCGATGCGGGCGACATCGCCGAATTGGTGATCGTGCCGATCACCACGGCGCGGGTGGCGCTGGTTCGCACGCCTACGCCGCGAACGGTGCACTACATCATCGCCCAGGCCAAATCGGCCGAAGGCCTCGCCGACATGGTCGCCGATATTTCGGACCTGGTGCGCGACCGTCACCGCATCCGCGCCGAGGACCAGGACGATTTTCGCATCACCAATTTCGGCGACTTCGCCAAGACCGGCGAAGCGATCGCGGCCGGCCTGTCGATCGCGCTCGGCTTCATCGGCGCCATCTCGCTGGTGGTGGGCGGCATCGGCATCATGAACATCATGCTGGTCAGCGTCACCGAGCGCAC
>CAZCKI010000412.1:0-3406 GCA_964498815.1 uncultured Burkholderiales bacterium | reverse complement strand
GCGTCGGATACGGATGGTCGGCGATGGTGCCGGGTGCTACGTGCTGAATCGCGTCGGTCGGCTTCTGGAAAAAGAACGGCGGTTCGCGATTCGGGTCCGAGCCCATTTCGCGCGAGTGCGCGGCATAGTTGCGGCCGATGCAATAGATGCGCCGCACCGGAAACAATTCAGAACTGCCGACGATCGGAATGGTGGTCTGCGCGACGGCAAACGGCGTTTTGGTGGCGTCCCCGGCGATGCCTTGGGTGGCGCAACCGGTCACAGCACCCAGCGAAACCGCCATGCCGGTCTTGAGCATTTCACGACGTTGATTCATATCCCCTCCTGTTTTTGTAGTGAGCCGGATACGATCATCTTGCGGGGAAGTCGGAAAATCAATGCCCGATGTCATTTTTCACTGGTCGCAGGCGTTCCACCCTTGGGAACATCGCGTAATGACATTGAAAGAAATTTGAGCCGCCGCTAGTGGGCTGGCCCCTTCCTCTGTGGAAACAGGGGAAGGAGTTGAAGCCTTACCTGAATTTCAGTAGTGCAGCTTTTTTAACGTTTTTTCTTGCCGGCGGAACGCGGCTTTTTGGCCGGAGCCGGGGTCGCAAACGCAGCCGCCTGCGGCATCTTGCTCCAGGCCCAGTTGGCGGGGTGGAAGGCCTCGGCAAATTTGGCCTGCTGCTCGGCGGTGACCGAAGGCGCGTCACGGGTCTGGCTTTGCCATTCCTTCAGCCAGTTGAGTTGCACCTTCATCGTTTCCAGCGTCAGCTCGACTGCACCGGACTGAGCCTTCAACCACAACAGCACGGTTTCCATTTCGCCGATTTTCTTTTCCAGCTCCTTGGGATCGAGGATCGGGAAATTCGGCACGGCCGGCGTGCTGCCCTGCTGGAACGGCTGCAGGAAGCCCTGCAGCAGTTCGAAGTAATTGGCGAACGGCGGCGGATCGGCGGCCATGTCAGCGGTTGTGCGTGGCGATAAAGGAACGGATCTGCGGGTAAATCGTTTCGCGATACTTGCGACCGCTGAAGATGCCGTAGTGACCGACGCCCGGCGCGGTGTAGTGGTGCTTGCGCGAGGCCGGCAGGCCGGTGCACAGGTCATGCGCGGCTTCGGTCTGGCCGCTGCCGGAAATGTCGTCGAGTTCACCTTCGATGGTAAAGAGCGCCGTCTTGCGGATATCTTCGGGCGCGACCTTTTCGCCGGCCACCAGCATGGTGCCGCGCGCCAGGCTCTGCTCGTGAAACACGCGCACGATGGTGTCGAGGTAGTACTCGGCGGGAAGGTCCATCACCGCATTGTACTCATCGTAAAAACGACGGTGCGAATCGGCCGACTCGCCGTCGCCTTCGACCAGGTGGTTGTAATAGTCCTGATGCGATTCCATGTGCCGTTCCGGATTCATGGCGATGAAGCCGGCCAGTTGCAGGAAGCCAGGGTACACACGGCGCAGCGACCCCTCGTACTTTTGTGGCACGCGCTGGATCACGTTGTGCTCGAACCACCAGATCGGCCGACGCGTGGCGAAGTCGTTCACCGCGGTCGGATTACGGCGCGCGTCGATCGGGCCGCCCATCATGGTCATGCTGGCCGGCATCGGCTCGCCGCGCGAAGCCAGCAGCGAAATGCCCGCCAGCACCGGCACCGTCGGCTGGCACACCGACACCACGTGCACCTTGCCCGAGCGCTTTTGCATGAAGGCAATGAATTCCTGCACGTAGGCCACGTAGTCGTCGAAGTGGAACGGGCCGGCCGCGATAGGGATGTCGCGCGCGTCCTTCCAATCGGTGATGACGATGTCGTGATCGGGCAGCATGGTGCGCACAGTATCGCGCAACAGCGTCGAATAGTGGCCCGACAGCGGCGCAAACACCAGCACCACCGGCTGTTGAGAAGGAATGCGTGACTTCCGGAAATGCAGCAACTGGCAGAAAGGCTTGTCCAGCAGCACTTTTTCTTCGATATCGACTTGTTTGCCGGCGACGGCTACGTGCTTGATGCCGAAAGCGGGGCGGCCATAACGCTTGGTCAGACGCAGCATCAGGTCGAGGCCTGCCGCGAACTTGTTGGCGCTGGGCGCGTACGACAGCGGAGACATCGGTGTGGAAAGGGCTTCCGCGCTGGCCTGTGCCCACCAGCGCCAGGGTTCCAGGATGGCTCGTTGCAGTTCGTGCGCTTGATAGAGCATCGACAGACCTTTCGCATGTCCGGGCAAATGACCACCCGATGACAATAGTTTACTGCACCGCAACATAACCCGGCAGCTTTCGTTCGTGACTTTCGGTGTCGAAGGGCGCTGGCGCGCGTGCTAACCTGTCGCCTGCCCAGTCGGCCCACTACTCTAATGACTACACAAAACCCTGTAAAAACAGACTTTTACCCGCCGATTGAAGCCTACGACAGCGGCATGCTGGCTCTCGATACCGTTCATCAGATGTATTACGAGCAGTCGGGCCGCCCGGACGGCGTGCCGGTGGTATTCCTGCACGGCGGGCCGGGTTCGGGCGCCTCGGCCTCGCACCGCCAGTTTTTCGACCCCGCCTTTTACCGCATCGTCATTTACGACCAGCGCGGCGCCGGCCGCTCCATCCCGCACGGCGAGTTGCGCGACAACACCACCCCGCACCTGATCGCCGACCTGGAGACGCTGCGTAAGCACCTCGACATCGAAGGTTGGATCGTGTTCGGCGGCTCCTGGGGCTCGACCCTGGCGCTGGCCTACGCCGAGCACCACCCGGCAAAAGTGATGGCGCTGGTGCTGCGCGGCATCTTCCTGTGCCGGCCTGCCGAAATCGACTGGTTCCTGTACGGAATCAATAGCGTTTTTCCTGAGGCCTGGCGCAAATTCGCCAGCCACGTACCGGAACCGCAGCGCAAGGATCTGCTCAACGCCTATCACGCGCTCCTCACCCATCCGGACCCGGCGGTGCACGTGCCGGCCGCGCGCAACTGGAGTACTTTCGAGGGCAGTTGCTCGACATTGCTGCCGAGCCCCTCGACGGTAGCCAATTTCGGCACCGATCGGGTCGCGATCGGTCTTGCGCGCATCGAAGCGCACTATTTCGTCAACGATATTTTTCTGCCGGCCAATTTCCTGATGGAAAACGTCGGGCGCATCCGCCATATCCCCACCACCATCGTGCAGGGCCGCTACGATATGGTCTGCCCGATCGTGTCGGCCGATGAATTGGCGCGCGCCTTTCCCGAAGCCGATTACCAGATCGTCGATGACGCCGGCCATTCCGCCTTCGAACCGGGTATCCGCGCGCGGCTGGTGGCGGCGATGGAACAACTGAAAACGCGCTTCGCAACATAAGCGCGCTACAACCCAACATGAAAAAATTCCTCAAAGCGGTGCGCCTCGACGATTCGGACAACGAGCTCTACCGCATCAGCGGCGCCTGCGACGAAGGCGAGT
>CAZCKI010000411.1:0-3408 GCA_964498815.1 uncultured Burkholderiales bacterium | reverse complement strand
CGAATTCCCATTCCGGCAAAGGCGGCCGATGTTCCGGCGCGCCCATATACACCCAAATCACGCCGCCGCGCTCGATCAGCGGGTAGGATTTCAGCTTGATCTTCTGGCAATAGCCGCTTTCCTCGGGCTCGGACGGCACTTCGACGCATTGGCCGCTCACATCGTATTTCCAGCCATGGTACGGGCAGCGCAGTCCGCATTCTTCATTGCGGCCGAACCACAGGGACACGCGTCGATGCGCACAAAATTCGTCGATCAAGCCGAGACGGCCCTCGCTATCGCGGAATGCGACCATAGCTTCCGACAGCAGCCTGACTCGCACCGGCGCGCAATCCGGCTTGGGCAATTCTTCCGACAACAGCGCAGGCAGCCAATAGCGGCGAAACAGATCGCCCATCGGCGCGCCTGGCCCGGTTTCGGTGACCAACTGGTTTTGTTCGGGTTTCAACATGATTTTCCGCCTCCAACGCGGCGCGGCAGGCGCCGACGTTTGCAATAGGTATCGATAGTTAGTTCTTATATATGGAACACTGTTCCTCTTTTGTAAATGTACGGTATCATCGACGCGAATTTGCTGTCAAATGTCCCATTAGCCGATTGGCGGAATATTGCGATAGATCATGACCACCGCTTCCCCGCTGTTGGAACTCTGCGCCACCGGCGACGTGCCGGAAGGCGGCGTCTTGAAGGTGGAAACCCCCGGCCTGGTGTTCGCCGTGTTTCACCTGGGCGAAAAATTCTATGTGACCGACGACGCCTGCACCCACGGTCCGGGATCGTTGTCGGAAGGCTGCATCGACGGTGACGTGATCGAATGCGATTTTCACAATGGCGCCTTCAATATCATCACCGGCGAAGTGGTGTCGCCGCCCTGCATGATTCCGCTGCGCACCCATCCGGTAACCGTGCAAGACGGCAAGGTTTGCATTGCCGTGGAGCCGCCTGCAGCCTGACTTGCACGCGCCGCTCAGCGGTCGTGTCGATTTACCTGTCCGCCTGCACTCACCCGGGTGTCCGGCAGCAGGAACACCAGCAGATTGGCAATGACAATGGTGACGGCCAGAAAATAAAAAGTCGCGCTCAAGCCGTAACGGTCCGCGATCGCGCCGCCGATCAGCGGCGACACGGCGGAGCCCAGCGCTTGCACCGCAAACAGG
Source organism: uncultured Burkholderiales bacterium (assembly GCA_964498815.1). Classification (GTDB taxonomy): domain Bacteria; phylum Pseudomonadota; class Gammaproteobacteria; order Burkholderiales; family Usitatibacteraceae; genus UKL13-2. The sequence continues at coordinate 2,251 of CAZCKI010000411.1, read as the reverse complement.
ATGCCGATGCTGGTGCCGCCCATGTTCTTCGGCGTCGACTCCAGCATCCACGCCTGCAATACCGGCCGTACCGCGTAGAGAAAGAATCCGAGCACGGCGATCAAAAACACGAACGCCTGGGTCTTGCCGGCAAACGCCATCATCACAATCACCACGGCGGTCATGGCCATGCTGGTTATCAGGATTTGCCTGCGACCCATTTTGTCGGAGAGGTAACCCGAAATTGGCGACGCGGCAAAACCGGCTGCCTGCATCACAAACATGCAGGTCCCAACCAGCACCGGGCTGTAACCCATTTCATACGCAAGAAACACCGGCAGGAAGGTCAGCAGGCCATTCTGCGTCATCGAACGAAATGCAGAACCGACCGAGAGATAAACCAGGTTGCGATTTTGCAGCAGGGGTTTCAGCGAAGCGAAGTACTCCTGAAGGGATTGACCACCCTCGTGAATTTCGACCCTCCTCTTTCGGCCCGGCAAGGTAAAGGTGCCGAGCAAGAGCAGGATCATCGCCGACATGAACAAACCGGGAATCACGTTGACCACTACAATTTCGCGCCAGGTCAGCCACGACAGCAAGCCGCCCACCGCCAGCGGCGCCAGCGCGTCGCCGACGTTGCCGCCCATGCCGTGCAGCGACAATACCAGCCCCTTGTTGTCGGGATAGCGATTGGCCAGCGTCGGAATCGCCGTCGGATGCCACAGGTTGTTGCCGATACCGACCAGTGACATGCACAGCAGCAACATCGCATAACTGTGGGTAAAGCCCATCAGCAAATACGGAAAGCCGATCCAGAACAGCGACAAGGCCATCAGCAGACCCTTGCGGCCGACGGTATCGACCACCATGCCGCCGGGGATGTTGGCGATCGCCCCGGCGATGTATTGGCAGGTCATGACGAGACCGATCTGGCTATAACTGAGGCCGAGTTCCTTGCCGATCAGCGGCAACAATAAATAGAACGTCGCCGGGTACCAATGCGTCATCCCGTGCGCGATGGTGATGACCCAGACGTCGCGGAATGACTGACGCGGATGGGCGGGGGAAGCGATGGTGGTCAAATGATTCTCCTCGCCAACGGCGACTAGTCGCGAATGTCCTGCAAAAACCAATCGCTCGGCAGTTCCCGACCCACTCCGGCAGCCCGTGCCGCTTCGTAGACGGCACCGGCCACGGCATAAAACTGTGCGCCCTGAATATTGCCGCGCTCCGAATAAGTGATCTGTCGATCGTCCTGCCGTCCCGCCACCAGGCCGTCCACGACGTCGCGGAACATGACGTGCCCGGCCAGTTCGGACACGGCGGCAGGCGGCTTGCCGCCCCTGACCGTGCGCCAGATCGGGTCGGTTGCTCGCGCCAGATAGGCCAGGTATTCATCCTGTATGCCAAAGTCCGGACGTCCCAGCGGCGCAGGCGCCGTACCCAGCCGCAAAATCCGATCCAGTCTGGCGCGTGCGGCATCGTCCGGCTTTCCGCCGACCGAAATCACGTGCATGCCGGGTTCCAGGAACTCTCCCCGAATCACCGGCTCCACCGAATCGGTGCACGCGGCCAATATGTCCGCCTCGCGATATACCTCGCGCAGGTCTGCGCATACGCGCACTTCAAATCCGAATTGCTTCCGCATCTCCTCCGCAAAGCGCTCGCGGTTTGCTGCGGTCGGGCTGAATACCTGCAAGCGTCGAATCGGCCTGACCTCGTGCAGCGCCGCGATGTGCGAGCGCGCCATGCCGCCGGAGCCGAGCATGCCGACCACGGCGGAATCGCGCCGCGCCATGATGTCGGCACCGATCGCGGCATCGGCCGCCACCCGCAGGTGTTGCAAATGACCATCGTTGAATAACGCGAGCGGCTCGCCGGTGCGGATATCGGTCAGCAGGATCAAGCCGCAATACAGCCCGGGCTGTTTCGAAAATTTTTCCTGGGTGCGGACGCCCTCATATTCACGCTCGTGCACCACGTCCGACTTCATGCGAATGGCGAAATAACCGCCGACCGAACCGCCCTCCATGCTGCCCCACTGGTACACCTGGCCCGGCACGCCGTTGGGGATGCGCACGTCGATGCGCGGACGGCATACCGCGTCGCCATGAGCGAGATCGCGATACGCCGTCAGCAGCGCGTTCCTCGCCATCGCAGGCGTCAGCAACTGCATCACGTCCTGATTGTGCAGGAACAGCACAGCTTCCCGCCTACGCCGGGACGGCGCTAGCCTGCTTCAGGTACTCGGCGATCTTCTCGGCCGTGAGCG
>CAZCKI010000410.1:0-3423 GCA_964498815.1 uncultured Burkholderiales bacterium | reverse complement strand
AGCGCGGTCGGGTTGAGTTCCACGCGCACGGCGGGCGAGGCGGCGCCATTGACGCTGGCCTGTCCGACGCCGGCGACCTGCGAAAGTTTTTGCGCGACGATGGTATTGGCGATGTCGTAGATCTGGCCCTGCGAAAGCACATCCGAAGTCATCGCCAAAATGACGGACGGCTGCGCGGCCGGATTGATCTTGCGGTAGGTTGGGTTGCTGGGCAGGCTGGTCGGCAGTTCCGTACGCGCCGCCTGGATAGCGGCCTGCACATCGCGCGCCGCGCCGTCGATATTGCGATTCAGCTCGAACTGCATCGTCACGTTGGTGTTGCCCAGCGACGAATTGGAGGTCAGTTCGGTGATGCCAGCAATGCGCCCCATCGCCCGTTCCAAGGGTGTCGCCACTGTCGCCGCCATCACGTCCGGGCTGGCGCCCGGCAGCGATGCCGAAACCGAGATGGTGGGGATGTCGACCTGCGGCAGCGGGGACACTGCCAAAAATTTGAAGGCAATTCCGCCCGCGAGCAAAACACCGGCGGTCAGCAAACTGGTGGCGACCGGGCGGCGAATGAACGGGGCGGAAATATTCATGCTTTGCAGACGGGACGGATCACGAGGTACTCGTCACTTGATCGCTCACTTGACCGCTCATTTGACCGAATACCCGCGACCTTCCAGGCAGGCGATCGCGGCACGATGAAAATTGTCGCGCATCCCCGCATCGCCGGACGGCCGCGCCGGATCGAAGCCGGTCTGCCCGATCGCCCATTTCACGCATTCGATGCGGTCAAAGGTAGTCTGCGATTCGGTCTGGCCGTTCTTGGGATAGACGAACAAACCGTCCGCCGGTCCGGATGGCCTTACGTAGCTCGGTACCGGCGCAATCACCGATGCAGCGGCCGGCAGCGAGACGCTGGCGGGCGGCGCCGCTACCAGCGTGCCGGATTCTTCCAGCGTGACTTCGTTGGCTGGTGGCGCCTCGACCACGCGATAGCCGCTGTCGGCGCGCACGTAATAGACATCGTCGGCGTAGTAATATGGCACGCTACGCCAGTACACCGTCGAATAGCCGAACGGCAGCAGCGGGATGACGATGCCGAATGGCGGCGCGACGACTATCCAGGTCGTACCGCGTGGCCGGAACCAGACACCGGCGTGAAAATAATAGCGGCCGGAGGCGTGCTCGATGACCATGTGACCGGGCGGCAGGGTGTTGACCACGTAACCACGCGCAGGGTAGTAGCGGTCGTGATGGAAGCGCGCATCGAGCTGCCAGTGGGGTGAAACATAGCGCGGCGCGGGCGCCGGCTTTGCATTGCGCGGCGCCGCGTGGGTTTCGCGGCCTTCGTGCCCTTCACGGCCGGGAGGGTCGGCGCTGGCGGCAGGAGCCAGAAATGCTCCCGCCAGTATCGCTGTGGCGGCCACGCTGCAAATCGGAAATATTCGCGAACGATTCATGTAGATCTCCTGTCAGGACCAAAAGCGGCGAAGCATTTTTGTTCCGCTCTAAGACTCCCCTTCGATTGCAACGGCCTTCACCGGTCCGGCGCCTTCCAAGCGGCGCGCCAGGCGATCGAAGGCCAGATAGATGACCGGCGTAGTGAACAGCGTCAAGACTTGCGACACGATCAAACCGCCGACCATCGTAATACCTAACGGATGACGCAGTTCCGAGCCGACACCGCCGCCGACCATCAGCGGCAATGCGCCCAGCAGGGCTGCCATGGTGGTCATCAGGATAGGCCGGAAACGCAGCAGGCAGGCCTGAAAGATGGCGTCGCGAGGGGCCATGCCGTGGCGGCGTTCGGCGTCGAGCGCAAAGTCGATCATCATGATGGCGTTTTTCTTGACGATGCCGATCAACAGGATGATGCCGATGATGGCGATGATGCCGAGATCGGTACGCGAGATCATCAGCGCCAGCAAGGCACCGACGCCGGCGGACGGCAGCGTCGAGAGGATGGTGATGGGGTGTATATAGCTCTCGTACAGCACGCCCAGCACGATATACATGGTGACGATGGCGGCAATGATCAGCAGCAGCGTGTTGGTCAGCGAAGCACGGAAGGCCGACGCCGCTCCCTGGAAATTGCTGCGGATGCTGGCCGGCATGTCCAGCTCCAGTTGCGCGGCCTCGATCGCCTTGACGGCGTCGCCGAGCGCAAAGCCCGGCGCCAGGTTGAACGAAATCGTGGTGGCGGGGAATTGGCCGATGTGATTGACGGCGAGGGTCGCTGCCTTCTCGGTCACGGTGGCAATCGCCGACAGCGGCACTTGCTGGCCGCCGGCGGTGCCGACGTAGATATCGTTCAGCGCCGCCGGTCCGCGCTTGAATTCGGGTTTTACTTCCAGCACCACCCGGTATTGCGCGGCCTGCGTGTAGATGGTGGAAATGAGGCGCTGGCCGAAGGCGTTGTACAGCGCGCTGTCGATTTGCGCCGCCGTCACACCCAGTCTTGCCGCCGTGTTGCGGTCGATATTCACATAGGCCTGCAGGCCCTGGTCCTGCAGGTCGGAGGCGACGTCGGTGAGCTCCGGCAGGGCCGCAAGGCGATCGACCAGGTGGTGCGTTTGGACGCCGAGCTCGGCGGAGCTGGCGCTCTCCAGGGTGAACTGATACTGCGTCCGGCTGACGCGGTCCTCGATGGTGAGGTCTTGCACCGGCTGCATGTACAGGGCGATGCCTTCCATTTTGGCCAGTCGCGGCTTCAGCCGTTCGATCACCTCGCCGGCCGAGACGTCGCGCTTGCCGTGCGGCAGCAGCGTGATAAATACCCGGCCGCTATTCAGAGTGGTGTTGATGCCGTCCACCCCGATAAACGAGGAAACGTTTTCCACCGCCGGGTCTTCGAGGATCGCCTGCGCAAGCCTGCGCTGCCGGTCCGCCATGCTGGCGAAGGAAACCGATTGCGGCGCTTCCGAGATTCCCTGGATGACACCGGTATCCTGCTGCGGGAAGAATCCCTTGGGCACAAAAATATACAGGAGCACGGTCAGCGCCAGGGTGCCGACCGCCACCCACAAGGTTGCCGTCTGCCGCTCCAGTACCCAGTTCAGCATGCTGCCGTAACGCGCGATGATCCAGTCGAACCACTCGCCGCTGACCCGGTAAAACCTGCCCTGCTGTTCCGGCGGCGTATGTTTCAGCAGTCGTGCGCACATCATCGGCGTGAGCGTCAGCGACACCACCGCCGAAATCAGGATCGAAACCGCCAGCGTCACCGCGAACTCGCGAAACAGCCGGCCGACCACGTCGCCCATGAACAGCAGCGGTATCAGCACCGCGATCAGCGAAAAAGTCAGCGAGATGATGGTGAAGCCGATCTGCTCGGAACCCTTCAGCGCGGCTTCGAGGGGCGAATCGCCCTCCTCGATATAACGCGAAATGTTTTCGATCATGACGATCGCGTCGTCGACCACGAAGCCGGTGGCG
>CAZCKI010000409.1:0-3423 GCA_964498815.1 uncultured Burkholderiales bacterium | reverse complement strand
GCCAACAAGCTCGGCGTGTTCGTGCCGCATTTCTGCTATCACAAGAAATTGTCGATCGCGGCCAACTGCCGCATGTGCCTGGTGCAAGTGGAAAAAGCGCCCAAGCCCCTGCCGGCCTGCGCGACTCCCGCCACCGAAGGCATGAAGGTACAGACGGCGAGCGAATACGCCAAGACCGCGCAGCAGGGCGTGATGGAGTTCCTGCTCATCAATCACCCGCTCGACTGCCCGATCTGCGATCAGGGCGGCGAATGCCAGTTGCAGGACCTCGCGGTAGGCTATGGCGGATCGGCATCGCGCTACAACGAACCCAAGCGCGTCGTATTCCATAAAAACATCGGCCCGCTGGTGTCGATGGAAGAAATGTCGCGCTGCATCCACTGCACGCGCTGCGTGCGTTTCGGCCAGGAAATCGCCGGCGTGATGGAGCTCGGCATGGCCGGGCGCGGCGAGCATTCGGAAATCATGTCCTTTGTCGGCAAGTCGGTCGATTCGGAGCTCTCCGGCAATATGATCGACGTGTGCCCGGTGGGTGCGCTCACCTCCAAGCCGTTCCGTTACGCCGCCCGCACCTGGGAACTTTCGCGTCGCAAGACCGTGGCGCCGCACGACGGGCTTGGCTCCAATTTGATCGTGCAGGTCAAGCAGGACAAGGTGATGCGCGTGCTGCCGATGGAAAACGACGCCGTCAACGAATGCTGGATTTCCGACCGCGACCGTTTCTCCTACGAGGCGCTGGACAGCGATCAGCGTCTGACCAGGCCGATGGTGAAAGAGAGCGGCCAGTGGAAAGAGACCGACTGGCAGACCGCCTTGCATCGCGTGACCGACGGATTGAAGGCGGCAGTCGCTGCGCACGGCCCCGATCAGATCGGCGCGCTGGCTTCACCCACGGCCACGCTGGAAGAATTGCATCTTCTCAACAAGCTGGTGCGCGGGCTTGGGTCCAACAATATCGATACTCGTCTGCGCCAGGTCGACACTTCGGCGGATGGCAAGTTCGGCAGCGCGCGCTGGCTGGGCATGCAGCCTGCCGATATCACCGAGCTGCGAAGCGTCTTGCTGGTCGGCTCGTCGCTGCGCAGGGAACAGCCGTTGCTGGCGACGCGCTTCCGCGCGGCGGCCAAGCGTGGGCTCAGCGTCAATGTACTGCACGCGGTCGACGATGACCTGCTGATGGCGGTGTCGAATCGCGCCATCGTGCGTCCGAATGAGCTGGTGCAAACGCTCGCCGCCATCGCCAAAGCGGTCGCCGAACTGAAGGGCGCATCGCTGCCCGGCGAAGTCACACAAGCGATTTCCGGAGTAGCCATCAGCGACGAAGTCAGGGCCATCGCCAAGAGTCTCGTTGGCAGCGACAAGTCCGCGGTCTTCCTCGGCGGCTACGCTCAACACCATCCGCAATTCACCACGCTGCACGTGCTGGCGCAGGAAATTGCCCGCGTGGCCGGCGGCAAGCTGGGATTCTTCGCTGAATCGGCCAACAGCGTGGGCGCTGCTGCCGTTGGCGCGGAACCGGGCGCCGATGGCCGTTGCGCACAGGGCATGGCCAAGAATCCGCGCAAGGCGTACCTCACGCTCAACGTCGAGCCGCAAGGCGATTGCGCTGACCCCGCTGCAACCCTGGCTGCTTTGCGCCAGGCCGATTTCGTGGTGTCGTTCGCCATGTTCAAGAACGACCCGGCCAATGATTTTGCACAGGTGCTGCTGCCGATCGCGCCCTTTACCGAAACCGCCGGAACCTTCGTCAATATGGCGGGGCTATGCCAGTCGTTCAATGGTGTTGTGAAACCCCTGGGCGAAGCGCGGCCGGCGTGGAAGGTGTTGCGCGTGCTCGGCAATATGCTGGGACTCGACGGCTTCGGCCAGGACAATATCGAAGCGGTGCGCGCCGATATCGCCGCGGACCTGCCGGCCTTTGTCGCCGGCAAACTCGGCAATGTGATTGGCGGCGTCAAGATCGACGTCGGCAGCCCGGCCGCGGGCGCTGACCTTGTTATCGAGGTGCCGATTTACGGTGGCGATGCAATCGTTCGTCGTGCGCCGAGTCTGCAGGCCACCAGCCAGGCGAAACTCGCACGCCGGGTACCTGTGGCTGCGGCGGCGGAGTGACGATGAACGAATTGCTCCATATCATCGACCAGTCATTCACCAACCTGCTGGGCCCGCAATGGGGTCCGGCGGCGTTCGCGACCGCGTGGGCGCTGACCAAGGTGGTTTTTGTGGTGGTGCCGCTGCTCATCTTCGTGCTGTATTTTCAACTGGTCGAACGTTGGGTGATCGGCTGGATTCAGGTGCGTCGCGGGCCCAACCGCGTTACCTTCTTTGGTATCAAGTGGCTGGGCGGATTCGGCCAGCCGGTGGCGGATGCGATCAAACTGTTATTGAAAGAACAGATCGTGCCGACCGGCGCCAGCAAGGCGCTATTCCTGTTGGCACCGGCGATCTCCGTTGCGCCCGCGATGGCGGTCTGGTCGGTGGTGCCCTTCATGCCGGGCTGGGTGATCGCCGATGCCGATGCCGGCCTCCTGGTGATCCTGGCGATGACCTCGATGGGCGTTTACGGCATCATCCTCGCCGGCTGGGCATCCAATTCCAAATACGCCTTCCTCGGCGCCATGCGTTCCGCCGCGCAGGTGGTGAGTTACGAAATCGCCATGGGCTTCGCGCTGGTGGGCGGCCTGATGGCGGCGCAAAGCATGAACCTCAGCGCGGTGGTGGCGCGCCAGGACGGTCCCTATGGTTTCGTCAGCTGGTTCCTGCTGCCGCTGTTGCCGTTGTTCGTGGTTCACTTCATCGCCGGTGTCGCCGAAACCAACCGCCATCCCTTCGACGTGGCCGAGGGCGAATCGGAAATCGTCGCTGGACCCCTGGTCGAGTATTCGGGCATGACCTGGTCGCTGTTTTTCCTCGCTGAATACGCCAATATGCTGCTGGTGGCGACGGTGTCGTCGATCCTGTTCCTGGGCGGTTGGCTGACGCCGATTCCGCATAGCTGGGTCGAACTGATCCCGGCCGGTTTGCTGCGCATGCCGTTCGATTCCGGCATCCACTGGATCCTCATCAAGATGATGAGCGTGATGATGATCTTCGTCTGGATTCGCGCTTCCTTCCCGCGCTATCGTTACGACCAGCTAATGCGCCTGGGCTGGAAAGTGTTTATTCCCCTCACCATCGTCTGGATCGTGGTGATCGGCGTGATGATGATGGACCCTGTCAACAGTGTTCCGCCGTTCAGTTGGTGGTTCGGGAAAAATCATGTGGGATAGAGCCAAGGAAGTTCTCGGCAGCCTGATGCTGGGCGAATTGGCGCTGGGCATGATGCTCACCGGCCGGCACCTGTTCGCGCGCAAGATCACCGTGCAGTTTCCGGAAGAAAAAACGCCGATTAGCCCGCGCTTCCGCGGCCTGCACGCGTTGCGC
>CAZCKI010000408.1:0-3428 GCA_964498815.1 uncultured Burkholderiales bacterium | reverse complement strand
CCACCTGGTGCGTTCCACCTACACGCAGGGTGGCGGTGTGCCCTCGCTGATCGCCGTGCACGCCGATCATAGCGGCAAGGCCAAGCACGTGGCGCTGTCCTACGCGGCCGCCATCGGCGGCACCCGCGGCGGCGTGATCGAAACCAATTTCCGCGAAGAGACCGAAACCGACCTGTTCGGCGAGCAGACCGTGCTCTGCGGCGGCATCGTCGAACTCATCAAGGCGGGTTACGAAACGCTGGTGGAAGCCGGCTACGCGCCCGAGATGGCGTATTTCGAATGCCTGCACGAGACCAAGCTGATCGTCGATCTCATCTACGAAGGTGGTATCGCCAATATGAACTACTCGATCTCGAACAACGCCGAGTACGGCGAGTACGTGACCGGGCCAAAGATCATCACCGCGGAAACCAAGGCGGCGATGCGCGCCTGTCTGAAGGATATCCAGACAGGAGAGTATGCCAAGAGCTTCATCCTGGAAAACCGCGCCGGCGCGCCGACCATGGAAGCGCGGCGCAGATTGCTGCGCGAGCATCCGATCGAGGAAGTGGGGGCGAAGCTTAGAAGCATGATGCCTTGGATCAAAAAGAATCAGTTGGTCGACCAGAGCCGCAACTAAGGCTACTCTCCGCGCCCCGGCAGGGGCTTGGGCGTTGCTTGGCGCGAAGCGGTGCTTCGCGAAACCCCAAGCAACGTGCCTTGGATCAAGAAGAATCAATTGGTCGACCAAAGTCGCAACTGACGCGACTCCGGCAACACGCAAAAAACCGTCGTTCCCGCGTAGGCGGGAACCCAGTGTCGTTCGACAACAGTCGCTGGATCCCCGCGTTCGCGGGGATGACGGTAGTTTTTTGCCAATGTGCTCCGTGACGGTCGATGTTCGCCTAACTACGCTAGCGGGAACGTCCGTACCTCCCCGATATAATGGCGGCCATTCGCTTCCACGAGGCTTTCTGGTGTCCGACCGTCTCGCCGTACTTCCCCAGTATCTGATTCCGAAACAGGCGCTCACCGAGTTCGCGGGCTTGGTTGCCGGTGCTCGGCTGGGTTCTGTGACCACAGGAATCATTTCCCGCTTCGTGCGCCGCTACGGCGTCGACATGATGGAAGCGGCCAATCCGGATATCGCCGCGTATCCGACTTTCAACGAGTTTTTTACGCGGGCCTTGCGCAGAGAGGCACGGCCGTTGGCCGACGCGGAATTCCTTTGTCCGGTGGACGGCGCCATCAGCCAGTTTGGCGCGATCGAGGACGATCAGATCTTCCAGGCCAAGGGACATCGGTATTCGACTGCCGCATTGGTCGGAGGCGATCAAGCACTGGCGGCGCAATTCCGCAACGGCAGTTTTGCCACGCTGTATTTGAGCCCCAAGGACTATCACCGCATCCACATGCCTTGCGAGGGGCGGCTTACCCGCATGATCTACGTTCCCGGCGCGCTGTTTTCGGTCAATCCCGTCACGGCGCGCGGCGTACCTGGCGTATTCGCCCGCAACGAACGCGTGGTCTGCGTATTCGATTCGGCGAAAGGGCCCTTCGTGCTGGTGCTGGTCGGTGCCACCGTCGTCGGCAGCATGGCGACGGTCTGGCACGGCGTGGTCAATCCGCCGCGCGGCCGAACCGTTCGCGAATGGACCTACTCCGACCGAGATGTTTCCCTGAAGCGCGGCGATGAAATGGGGCGTTTTTTGCTGGGTTCGACCGTGGTGCTGCTATTTCCACCCCAAACGATCGCCTTCAACCCCGTTTGGTCACCGGCGGGTGCGATCCGCATGGGGGAGGCCATGGGTTCGACTGCGAACCGATGACGGCCTGACCATCCGTTAGAATGGCAGCATGAATTCCCCGCTTCCCAAGATCCGCAAAGGCCTGCTCGACCCGGAACGGCGTCGCAAGGGTATTTATCTTTTGCCGAACCTGTTCACCACGGCGGCTTTGTTCTCGGGTTTTTACGCCATCGTCATGGGTATGAACCGCGACTTCGAGAAGGCCTGCGTGTTCGTATTCGTCGCCATGGTGCTCGACAGCCTCGATGGCCGGGTGGCGCGCCTGACGCGCACGCAAAGCGAATTCGGCGCCGAGTACGACAGTCTTTCCGACATGGTTTCTTTCGGCGTGGCGCCCGCCTTGCTGATGTACACCTGGGCGCTGCAGCCGATGGGGAAATGGGGCTGGTTCGCGGCGTTCGTTTACGTGGCGGGCGCTGCGATCCGCTTGGCGCGCTTCAATACCAATATCGACATCGTCGACAAAAAATACTTTCAGGGCATTCCGAGCCCGGCTGCCGCAGCTGTTGTGACCGGCCTGATCTGGGTCCTGAACGACTATCAGATCAACGGCGGCGACGTGAAGTGGCTGGCCTGGGCGGTGACCATTTTCGCCGGTGTCACCATGGTCACCAACATCCGATTTTACAGCGGCAAGGACATCAACCTGCGCAGGAGCGTGCCGTTCTGGGTGGTTCCCGCCATCGCGGTGGGGTACCTGGTGGTAACGATCGAGCCTTCTCACGTGCTGTGGGGCTTGTTCGTCTGCTATGCCTTGTCCGGATACGTGATGGCGGCGGTCGAGCTGGTAAGAGGCGCCAGGAAGCCGCCGGTTTCCTAGTTCTTCGGCACTTGCGGCGGTTGCTGCGCTGCGATATAGTGAAATCATGCATTCGCGCCGCTTCTTTCCGATCTGCATCGACATTCGCCTCATTCCGGCAAGCCTTGTTCTGGCTCTGCTGCTGCGCTCCGCGCGCTAAATACCCCACCCCCTCCTTCTTGGCAGTTTCAGCGCGGTTCGCAACAGCGAACAGCGGGTATTCACGACTTTCAGACGAGTAAATCCATGGACCAATTGATCATATTCGACACCACCATGCGCGACGGCGAGCAAAGTCCCGGCGCGTCCATGACCCGCGAGGAAAAAGTACGCATCGGCAAGCAACTGGAAAAGATGAAGGTCGACGTCATCGAAGCGGGCTTCGCCGCGGCCAGCCAGGGCGATTTCGAGGCCATCCACGCCGTCGCCAGCGTGGTCAAGGATTCGACCATCTGTTCGCTGGCGCGCGCGCAGGCGGGTGACATCCAGAAGGCGGGAGATGCCGTCAAGCCGGCCGAACGCAAGCGCATCCACACTTTCATCGCCACTTCGCCCATCCATATGCAGCACAAGCTCAGGATGTCGCCCGATCAGGTGCTGGCCGCCGCCATCGATGCGGTGAAATTCGCCTGCACCTTCACCGACGACGTGGAGTTTTCGGCGGAAGATGCGGTGCGCAGCGACATGGATTTCCTGTGCCGCGTGTTCGAGGCCGTCATCAAGGCGGGAGCCAAGACCATCAATGTGCCGGACACCGTCGGCTACAGCATCCCGGAATTGTGGGGCAAGCACATGCGCACCCTGATCGAGCGCGTGCCGAATGCCGACAAGGTGATCTGGTC
>CAZCKI010000407.1:0-3442 GCA_964498815.1 uncultured Burkholderiales bacterium | reverse complement strand
GCGCCAGATCGAACAAAGGCCGGTGAGTGAACACCACGATGGGCGCGTCGGTTTTCTGCTTGGCGAGGTCAGCCTTGATCCAGGCGAGTTGCGCCTCGCCGATGGCCGCACCCGGGTCGGAGACGTTGTCGAGCACGATGAAGTGCACGCCCTTGTGGTCGAAGGAATAAAAGGTTTCGCCGAAGAATTCCTTGAAGGCCGCTCCCCGATCGAGCGAAGCGTCGTGCTCGCCGGGCATGAAGCGCACCGTCTTCACGTTCAGTTTGGAAACGATTTCCTTGAATTGCGCCATGCGGGTGCGACGTTCCTTGGGGTCGTCGGTGGTGTGGGTCAGGTCACCGGTGAACATGATGAAATCCGGCTTCACGTCCAAGGCATTTACACTGGTCACCGCCTTGGCGAGCGTATTGGCCGCATCCGGATTGGGCGGGCCGCTAAAACCCCAGTGACAATCCGACAATTGCACGAAGTAAAAGTCGTCGGTGCCTGCGCCGAATGCCGGCAGGCCCAAACCGGAAGCGAACACGACACCACCACCGACGGCGGTCAGTTGCATGAATTTTCTGCGATCGATCACGTCAATCTCCTTGGGACAGGCTGGGGGCCGGATTGGCACCCCGCTAACGGCCTATACCGGCCGTTGGCAAACAATATTCCCGGCAGGTCCGCCTTATTTGCCAACCACCCGCAAATAGGCGATCAAATCGCTTCTTTCCCTGGCATTGGGGACGGTAATACCCATCTTTTGTCCTGGGACCAGCTTCGCCGGGTTGGCAAGCCAACGGTTGAGGGTGCCCTCGTTCCAGGTAAGGCCGGACGCCTGCAAGGCGGGCGAATAGCTGTAGCCGTCCGCCAATCCCGCCTTGCGGCCGAACACACCCTTGTGGGCCGGACCGACGCCGTTGTAATCGAGCGAATGGCAGGCCGCGCATTTGGTGGCATACAGGGCTTTGCCGCGGTCGGTATCGCCTGCCGCCACGGCGCCGGAGGCGGCTAGCGAAAGTGAGCAGGACAACATCAAAGCATATTTACGCATTGGGACTCCACAGGTTGGGGAACAATCGGTCTATAGCCCCAATACCGTCCCACCGCCCCGCCTATTCCCACCGGATCCCGCCGGCCAACAGTCCGCAGATAACGGGAATAAAATGATCCCGTCCCAAGTACAACCGACATGAGACCGAAAGTTTGACGGACATTAAGAGAGAATTTGAAACAGCGGTAATGATTCATCTGGATGCGGCCTACAACCTCGCGCACTGGCTGGTACGGGATGCCAGTGCGGCGGAGGACGTGGTGCAGGAGTCCCTGTTGCGTGCGTTTCGCTACTTCGAGGGTTTTCGTGGCGGCGATGCGCGGCCCTGGCTGATGGGCATCGTGCGCAACGCCGCCTACACCTTCCTGCGCGAGCGCGGCGTAATCGCCCACACCGAGATCGCCGACGAGGAAGGCGAGATGGAAGCGAAGTGGGAAGCGCCGGCGCAGGACGGGCCGGAAAACATGCTGATCCGCAAGACCGAGGCCGCGCAGATCAATTCCGCCATTGCCGCGTTACCGGCGGCGTATCGAGAGGTCATTGTATTGAGAGCCATGGAAGAACTGAGCTATGAAGAAATCGCCGCCGTCGCCGGCGTGCCGGTAGGCACCATCATGTCGCGCCTGTCGCGCGCGCGCGCCATGCTGCGCCAGACCCTGGTCAGCGACGTTGCCGGAGAGCGCTATGAGCAATGACCGCAACCCCTTCGACGCGGCCCTCCGCGCCAACGCCACCCGCCACAAGGCGCCGCCGGAACTGCGCGCGCGCATCTGGCGCGGCATCGACGCGCAAATGCGCGCCGACGCGGCCGCCGAACCGGCACAGGGACGCTTCACCCTGACCCTGCCCTGGTTCAGCTTCCGCGGCCTCGCCGCGGGCTTCGCCATGGGCGCGTTCAGCGCGGTGTTCGCGGTCACGGTGTTCTACAACGGCCTCTCCAACGAGCGCCTCGACGAAGAAATGGTGGCAGGGCACGTGCGCGCCCTTATCACCGGCCACCTCTCCGACGTGATCTCCACCGACCAGCACACCGTCAAACCCTGGTTCGCCGGCAAGCTCGAGTTCTCGCCGCCGGTGTGGAATGCACGGCCGCAGGAGTTTCCGTTGCTGGGCGGGCGCGTCGATTACGTCGATCATCATCCGGCGGCGGCGCTGGTGTACAAGCGCAAGGAACACGTCATCAATGTATTCGTATGGCCGCAATCCGGCGGCGGCGCCTCGGGTGCCGGCAAGCCACTGAGCGGCTACAACACCCTGCGCTGGAGCGAGGGCGGCATGCAGTTCTGGGCTGTGTCCGACATCGGCGCCGACGAACTCGCCAAATTTCGCGACCTCAGCCTGAGCACCAAAGAGGACGCCGGCAGCGGGAGCTGAATCGATTCGCGCCATTCCCCTTTGACGCGAGCATAACTTCTCGCGCATCATCTCGCATCCCGTTTCCGTCCGGATGCCAACATGCCGCGTTGCTTTACGCTCGTCCTCTGTGCCAGCCTGCTGGTGCCGGCCCCGTCTCGCGGCGCGGGCCCGCCCGCGGACGACATCAAGGAAGGTTTGTCGATCGCAAAACTGCAGGCGCTCGGCAGCCAGATGCAACGAGATGCGGAAGCCGGCAAGTTGCCGGGCTCGGTGCTGCTGGTTCTGCGCAACGGCAAGCTCGTGTATTCGCACGCATCCGGACAGCTCGATCCCAAAACCCACGCGCCGATGCGTAGCGATGCGATCTTTCGCATCTATTCCATGACCAAGCCGCTGGTTTCGGTCGCAGCCATGACACTGATCGAAGACGGCCGCCTGGTGATGAACGATCCGGTTGCGCGTTACCTGCCGCAGTTGCGCGAACTGAAAGTCGGCGTGGAGAAGGTCGATGCCGCCGGCAATGCAGCCCTGGAGCGTGTGCCCCTCACGCGCCAGATCGCTGTGCAAGACCTGCTGCGCCACACCTCCGGCTTCACCTACGGATTCACCGGCAAGTCTCTGGTACATGCCGAGTATCGCAAGGCCGGCATCGACCGTGGCGGTGAAGATTGCAACGACTTCCTCGGCAAACTCGCATCGGTACCACTGTTGATGCAGCCATCGACGGCGTACGAATACGGTGTCTCCACCGACGTCCTCGGCTGTCTGATCGAAAAGGTATCCGGACAATCGCTGGATACCTACTTGCGCGATCGTGTGCTTGCACCGCTCGGCATGAATGACAGCGGATTCTCGGTGCCTGCGGAAATGCAGGACCGTATCGCCGAACCGTTCGCGCAGGATCCCGATACCAACCAGCCCATCACACCATCGAACCCGCGCTTGACGCCGAAGTTCTACTCCGGCGGTGGCGGCGCAGTGGCCAGCGCCGACGACTACCTCAAGTTCGCACAGATGCTACTGCAGGGAGGCGTGTATAACGGCGCCCGC
>CAZCKI010000406.1:0-3475 GCA_964498815.1 uncultured Burkholderiales bacterium | reverse complement strand
TGGTGCTGAAGGACGACGGCGCCCAGGACCTGCTGCCCGCCAGCAACACCATCATCTTCGACGAAGCCCACCAGTTGCCGGAGACCGCCACCATGTTCTTCGGCGAATCGGTATCGACCTCGCAATTGACCGAGCTCGCGCGCGACGCGCGCCTCGCCGGCATCGCCCACGCCGCCGATTTCAAGGACTTGCAGGAGGGGGCGTTGACGCTGGACAAGGCGGCGCGTGACCTGCGCTTGCTGGTAGTGGAGGATTTTTCGCGCCTGCCCGGCGCCGAAGTAGCCGGACGCGCCGACTTCGACAAGGTGTTCGGCGACGCCCAGGAAAAACTCGGCGAGTTGCGCGCCCTGCTGGAAAGCCAGGCCGAACGCGCCCAGGAACTGGCCAACTGCCTGACCCGCGCCGATGATTTCGCGGTCCGCATGACGCAGTGGCGTGCCGGCGGAGCGAAGGCGGGGGGGGAGGACGATGCAGGCGGGGAGTACATTCGCTGGGCCGAAGCCTTTGCCCAGTCGCTCGCCTTCCATCTCACGCCTTTGTCGATCGCCAATATTTTTGCCGAGCAGGTGTTCTCGCAAAAGCGCGCCTGGATCTTCACCTCGGCCACGCTCGCCGTGAAAGGCGATTTCAAGCACTACCAGACCGAGATGGGCCTGTTCACACCACCGGCCGACGAGTTTGCCGTGGACACGGATGCCTTCAATGAACAACAGGTGGAGACCGCCTTTTGGGCCTCACCCTTCGACTATCCCAATCAGGCCTTGCTCTATCTGCCGCAGAACCTGCCCGCCCCCAACACCCCCGACCACACCGAGGCGGTGGTGCGCGCGGCGCTGCCCTTGATCGAAGCTTCCGCCGGCCGCGCCTTCCTGCTCTTTACCTCGTTGAAGGCGATGGATCGAGCCCACCAGTTATTGCAGGAGGAGTGGAAAAAGCGCGAATGGGAATTCCCGTTGATGGTACAGGGCGAGGGCACCCGCAGCGAGCTGCTGGAACGCTTCCGCCGCCTGGGCAACGCGGTGCTGGTGGCCTCGCACTCGTTTTGGGAAGGGGTCGACGTCAAGGGCGAGGCGCTGTCGCTGGTGGTGATCGACAAACTCCCCTTCGCCGCCCCCGATGACCCGGTGCTGGCCGCGCGCATTGACGCCATCAACCGCGCCGGCGGCAACGCCTTCATGCAATACCAGGTGCCGCACGCTGCCATCAAGCTCAAGCAGGGCGCGGGCAGACTGATCCGCGACGAGACCGACCGGGGCGTCTTGATGCTGGGCGACAATCGCGTCGTCGACAAGCCCTATGGAAAACGTATCTGGCAGAGTCTGCCGCCGATGCGACGCACGCGCGACGAGGCAGAGGCGGTCGCATTTTTCCGGCAGGGCGGGCAGTAGCCGTCGGTGCTAATCGGGCTGCGGCCTGCCGAACAGGTAACCCTGGTAGAGCTTGCATCCTTGCACGGCAAGGAAGTCGCGTTGTGCTTCTGTCTCCACGCCTTCGGCGATCACCATCAGCCCAAGGGTCTGCGCCAGGGTGATGATGGCGCGGGCGATGGCGGCGTCGTTGGGGTCGGTGAGCACGTCGCGGACGAACGACTGGTCGATTTTCAGCTCGTCCAGGGGCAGGCGCTTCAGGTAGTAAAGCGAGGAATAGCCGATGCCGAAATCGTCGAGCGAGAAGCTGAGCCCGGTTGCGCGTAGCGCCATCATCTTAGCTATGGTTTTTTCCACATCCTCCAGCAACATGCTCTCCGTCAGTTCCAGCTTCAGCCTGCGCGGATTGGCGCCGGTCTCGGCCAGCGCGCCCAGCACCTGGGTGACGAAGTCAGGGTGGCGGAACTGGCG
Organism: uncultured Burkholderiales bacterium; assembly: GCA_964498815.1. Classification (GTDB taxonomy): domain Bacteria; phylum Pseudomonadota; class Gammaproteobacteria; order Burkholderiales; family Usitatibacteraceae; genus UKL13-2. Next base: position 1,637 of record CAZCKI010000406.1, on the reverse strand, counting down.
GCTGCTGACGTTGATCGCCAGCACCCAGTCGGCCCGCTCGGGATGCGCGGCCCATTGCACCAGTTTGCGGCAGGCGGTGCGCAACACCCACTGGCCGATGCTGACGATCAGGTCCGACTCCTCGGCGAGCGGGATGAACTGGTTCGGCGGCAGAATGCCCTTCGACGGGTGGACCCAGCGCGCCAGCGCCTCGGCGCCGATGACGCGGGAGGACTGATCGACCTGGATCTGGTAATGCAGCACCAGCTCGTTGCGCGCCAGCGCCTGCCGCAGGTAGGACTCCATCTCGGTGCGCGCCGTCAGCTGCGCCTGGATGAGCGGGTCGAAAAATCTGAGCGCATTACGCCCTGCCGACTTGGCCTGGTACATCGCCACGTCGGCGCGTTTCACCAGCTCGTCCACGGTGTCGCCGGGTTCGGCGAACAGGGTGACGCCGATGCTGGGTGAACTATAGTGTTCGCGGCCGGCCACCTCGTAGGGCTGGTTTAGTGTTTCGAGGATCTTCTGGCCAACGGCCTCGGTTTGCTGCGCGGCATTGAGCGGGTCCGCGCTCAAATCCTCCAGGATGACCAGGAATTCGTCGCCGCCAAATCGCCCGACCGTGTCCATCTCGCGCACGCAATTGACCAGGCGCATGGCGACGTGCTTCAGCAGCATATCGCCCTGGTCGTGGCCAAAGGTATCGTTGAGCGCCTTGAAATTGTCGAGATCGATGAACAGCAGCGCCCCCTTGTTGCCGGTGCGGGCGCCGGTGGAGAGCGCATGCTGCAGCCGGTCCGCGAGCAGGCGGCGGTTGGGTAGCTGCGTGAGCGTGTCGTAGAACGCCAGTTGAGCGATCTCGCTGGCGGCGGCTTTTTTTTGCGTGATGTCCTGCAGGCTGAACTGCAGCAGCGTGCGCCCGGCATGGCGGAAACGCATCAGATAGACCTCGGCATCCCATTCCCTGCCGTCGGGATCGCGGTGCCGCCACTCGAACATATGCGAGCCGTCGCTGAGCGCACGCTCGATATGCGTTTCGGCTGCCTCGGCAGAGGGCGTGCCGTCGTATTGGATGGCAGCCGAAACGTCGGCAACCGACATGCGCAGCACCGCATCGCGATCCGCCGCCCGGTAGATTTCCACGGCGGCGCCGTTGCAATCGACGAAGCGGCGGGTTTCGGGATCCAGCACCACCAGGGGAATACGCGAGTCGACGAACAGCACCTTGTTGTAAGCGTCGCTCTCGCGCAGCCGCGCTTCCGCCCCGCGCTGCGCATCGATCTGCCGGTTGAGCTGCTGCGCTTGCTCGGCCAGTTCGCGCTGATTGCGCTGCAGCAGTGCGCGCATCTCCTCCTGTGCGGCGGCAAGCTGCCGCACTTCGGCGATCGGGCTGTCGATGATCGGCGCCGCCGCGAAATCGAGGTGGCCGATGCGTCCGCTGGCGGCAGCCAGCTGCTCGAGGGGTTCGGCGATACGTCTCGCATACGCGCGCAGGAACAGCATCGCCAGCAACAGCACCAGCGCCATCCCGGTTGCCAACACCGAGCCGAGTGCTGCCCACGAGGGAGCGAAGTCGTCGGCCGGCGCCAGCGTTATCACCCGCAGCGTCTGTTCACCCAGCGGATAGAGGAGAATGCGGCCCAGCCATTTCACATCGT
>CAZCKI010000405.1:689-3476 GCA_964498815.1 uncultured Burkholderiales bacterium | reverse complement strand
GCAAGCTGCAAATCGCTTAGTGCAATTACTGCAGACACATCGGATTGCGGGTCGGTGTTCAATTCGGACAATTCAAGATTTGAAGGATTGGTAGAATTCATGGGTTTCTCCGTAAGAAAGTTGTTAAACTGCAAAAGTGTGATAAAAGTCACAAAACGGGTGATTATCCTTTTGTAAACCATTGAAATGCAAGAGCTAGATTCCCTATTAAGACAAGTAGAAACCCTTAGAGATTTGCCGAATCTGGCGGATCTCAGGCTCGGCTTGCAAGCAATTAAGAAGTCCATCTCCGGGCAACTGAATGCGGCTTCGCAGGGGAATGCCCCCCTATTCAGGTCGGTGCTTCTCGCGTTGGCGGGCTTGCCCGACAATGTCGAGCCAGCCCTGCAAGCGGAGCTAGCCCTTGATTTAGCAAGGTATTTTTATGTTGCCGGGCTTCCTTTTGACGCGCTGCAGGCCGCAAAGCAGGCGGAAGCGCTAGCAAAAACCTCAGGTAGGTTGGATTTGGTGGCTCGCGCAGTAAACTCCGTCGCGGCCATGAATGCCGATACCGGCAACACGGCGCGGGCGGTCGAAAAGTATTCGGAAGCTATTGAGACGGCACGCGCCATAGAAGACAAGGTCGGCGAGGCGACCTATTGGGCAAATTTGGGTGTCGCTCTCCACTATTGTGCGGAGTTCCGGACCGCATTGGCCTGCTTCAAGCACGTCGTCGACATGTCCGGAACGGATCCGGCTCTCAAGGCGCAGCGCCTGTTAGGCCTGAATAATATTGCGTTGGTTTCCATACATACGGACGAGTTTTCCAGGGGGCTGCGCGCGATCAACGATGCGCTTTCTGAAGTGGAAGATCCGGTGACTGCGGCGCAAATGCTTTCGCGGGTATTGATGGAAAGGAACGCCGCCCGGCTATTCTTGGAAACGGGCAATTTAGGGAGCGCCAAACTGCATGTTGAAAGAGCGAAGCAATATGCGGCGCTTTCCAAGTCGCCCCGCGCCGAACTGGAAGCCTCCATTGCCGAAGGCCTGTACCTGGTTTACGCGGGCCATACCGATGTCGGCCTGTCGAGCCTGAAACTGACTTTGGAAAGGGCTCGTTTCCAAAGATCCTCTCTTCGCGATGTATTGATCGCGCTGGTAAAGGCCTATGAATTCCTCAAGCTCCCGGAGCAAGCCCTCATATATCTACGCGAGATGATGGAGAGCAATAAGAAGTATCAACAAGACAATATCCTGAAGCACCTGAAAATCGATTTGAAGGAAGTTGAAGAGGAATTGAACCAGAAGAATGATGCTGGTACCGCCCTCGATCAACACGAGCAGATATTGCGCGGAAAGATTGCCGAGCAGGAACTGTTCAAGTCTCGTATTGAAATGCTCGAACGGCTCGCGGTAACGGCTGAGTTGCGCGACGACTCGACGGGCGAGCATTCCTTCCGCGTCGGCAAGCTGGCTTCCTTGCTCGCACAGGAATACGGCTGCGACGAAGACACCATATTCATGATCGACCTTGCCGGTCGTTTGCACGATATCGGCAAGGTTGGCATTCCTGATGCGATTCTTCTGAAGCCCGACAAACTGAATCCGGCCGAGTATTCGATCATGCGCACCCACGCTGCGGTGGGCGCCGAGTTGTTATCAAAAAGTAACATTCCTCATTTGCAAATGGCGGAAGAAATTGCCCGCTATCACCACGAATGGTGGGATGGAAACGGGTACTCGGGTGGCCTGGCGGGGAATGCCATACCGCTGGCTGCGCGAATAACCGCGTTGGCTGACGTCTATGACGCATTGACGCATAAACGACCCTACAAGGAAGCCTGGCCGGTCGATTTGGCCCTGGACGAAATTCTCCGCCTGAAAGGCAAGCAATTCGACCCGGAGCTGACCGACATGTTCCTGGTGTTGATGGCGCGCCTGCGCCGCGAATTCACCGACCTCGATACCTATCTCGGCCAAGCCGCCTCTCAATCGCCGTTCCTGCAAGCCCGCTCCAAGATATGGGAAACCCTGCGTCGCAGTAAGGCCGACGACAGCGGCCACGGCAGCCGCCTCGACCTGCAGCGTTAACGGTCGATTTCACCGTAATTTCCTGGCGCTCCGGTTTACCGGGGCACCCGCCTCGCGCTATAATCGCCCGTTTGTCGGCCCTGGAAACCAAGGATGCGCGAGCGCCTCGTTGTCGGAAATTGGAAGTTGAACGGCAATCTGGCGGAAAATCGCGCCTTGCTGGCGGGATTGACAGCGGAAGTAACTGTTTCAAAAGGAAAAACTTGCGGAGTGAGTGCTCCGTTTGTGTACCTTTCGCAGGTCCAGAGCTTGCTGGCCGGTTCGGCGATAGCCTGGGGTTCGCAGGACGTTAGCCGGGAAGGCAAGGGTGCATTCACCGGCGAAGTGTCGGCTGCCATGGTGGCCGAGTTTGCTTGCCGGTTCGCGCTGGTGGGCCACTCCGAGCGGCGCGCCCTGTTTGGCGATAGCGACGAGGTGGTCGCGGCCAAGTTCGGGCAGGCCAGGGCGGCGGGATTGATGCCCATTTTGTGTATCGGTGAAACCTTGGCCGAACGCGAAGCGGGGCAGACGGAAGCAGTAGTGGCGCGGCAGGTGCAAGCGGTGGTGGCGCGGCACGGTGCGGCGTCGTTGGGCGGGGCGGTGTTGGCGTACGAGCCGGTCTGGGCGATCGGCACCGGCAAGACGGCCACCCCGGAGCAGGCGCAGGCGGTGCATGCATTTCTGCGCGGCCTGGTCGGCCGGGCCGATGCAGCGGTCGCGTCGAATTTGCCGATTTTG
>CAZCKI010000405.1:0-679 GCA_964498815.1 uncultured Burkholderiales bacterium | reverse complement strand
AGTCGAACGCTGCCGAATTGTTTGCGATGCCCGATATCGACGGCGGTTTGATCGGTGGTGCATCGCTGGTGTTGGACGAATTTTTGGCGATCTGGCGCGCTTTGTAAGCCGGAAACGAATAGGAAAAGACGATGTTGGCAAATCTGGTGTTGACGATTCATTGCGTGATGGCGGGTGCCATCGTGATCCTGGTGCTGTTGCAGCACGGCAAGGGAGCGGACATGGGGGCGGCGTTCGGCAGCGGTTCGGCCGGCAGCCTGTTTGGTTCCTCGGGTGCGGCCAATTTCCTGTCGCGTTCGACGGCGGTCTGCGCGGCGATCTTTTTCGCCACTTCGCTGGCGCTGACCTACGTGCATGCGCCGAAGGCCGATACCGGCGTGTTGGGTGGTGCCATCAAGGATGCGGCAACCAAGAACGATCCGAAAACAGAGGAGCCGAAGCCCGATGCGATCCCGGCGCCGTCGGGAAGCGCAGCGCCGGCGGGCAACACAGCACCAACAGGCAGCCCCGCACCGGCGGACAGCAAGCCGGCGCCCGCAACGAAGTAAAATGAACAAACGGCGTTCCCGGCCCTCGGGGAATAGCCGGCAAGACCGTTACAAATGGCGTCACATTGCAGTAAAGGCCGACGTGGTGAAATTGGTAGACACGCTATCTTGAGGGGGTAGTGGCGAAAGCT
>CAZCKI010000404.1:0-3480 GCA_964498815.1 uncultured Burkholderiales bacterium | reverse complement strand
ATGGGTTGCTAACAGGGTTTCATATCCGAAGGTAGAGAATCTCGATGGTTACTAGGGGTGGCGGCGGATGTAGATTACCGTCCGGCTAATGTCGCCTATTGCGGATGTAAACCGGCACCTGCGAGAAATTTCTCGAGAGAACGAAGCGTTTTAGGCGATTCTCGTGATGACGATCGCCTCGGCCCGCAAACAAAAACGCCGAAAATCGATGGGGATTTTCGGCGAATGGGTGTTGCGGACGTGTGGACGGGGCAACAGGGCAGTCGCACTGCTCACACTACCAAACCTCTGCCTTGTCCTATCGGCTACTTAGTGGTGCGCTTTGGTGTTGAATCCACCCCGTCGCCGGGCTGGTCGGCGGCGGTGCTACTTTGCTAGACCAGACCCCAATGTTGTTGAGAAATTTCTCGATAGAACGAAGCGTTTTAGGCGATTCTCGTGATGACGATCGCTTCGGCCTGCAAACAAAAACGCCGAAAATCGATGGGGATTTTCGGCGAATGGGTGCTGCGGACGTGTGGACGGGGCACCCCGATGTCTGGCTCACCCCCGCTCATGCCGATCAAGAAATTCCTCCCAAGCCATGGAACTCTTAAATGCCTCTTCCAGAGTCGAAAACCATGCACTATCCATTCCCATTGCCATAACTGCATTATTTGTAAACATCAACCCCCACGGGCATGAGGGCCCAAAACCCTCTTCGCAATATGCAATGCATGTGTTTGAGCTAGCATGTTCCAGAACCACCCAACATGAAAACTCTTGGTTGGGTTGGCCATATTCCCATGTGCAGACTTCACGGCGCGGTTTAACAAGTAGGTCGCTAACAAAGGCAAGCTCAGGCCTGTTAGTTATTCTAGTTAGCTCAACACTAAGAAGTTCAGTAATTTTCTTTTCATCTATAGTTTGTTCTGTTGGTTCCAATTTAGGCGCCCCTCGCATAATTAGGAAAATCCAGCTTCCCATTGCATTGATCAGCACTGAAGCCGCTCAATTGACAAAAGCAGGACCTGAATCCGCCATCCTGTTTGCATTCCTCGATGGTCAGAACTTGAAGTATTGAAAGGACTGTTCCAAGTCCCCCCAACACTTTTCCAGTACTCATTCGACTCGGATTCTTGACAGTTGGCTGAAACAGCGATTCAGCTTGCTTGGGAGTTATTCCACTAAGTTCAGCTTTAAATGGGTTTGAGGCCGTAGCTGTCGAAATTACTTCGCCGCCTAGTGCTCGAATATCCCCTACTCTTGTGAATCCCACTTGTCCATTTGGAATTTTACACGATGCCAATTCAAGCTCTGATGCACCATTCATACTGTTTACTGAAACGCCACCTAACTTGCCATTTGAGTCCACAGTGACGCCGCTGCCATTCGCAAACTGCTCCGCGAAACATTGCCCCCCGCGACAAACGAGCGCATTGTTGTCAAGCAATACTACTGATTTGACAGACCTGTCCGCCAAGCCAAAGCGATCAACGGAAGAGACTGGATTGCCCCCAACATATGCGAATGTGTTTATACCGCCTTTCAATCCAATTGGATCGCTCTGAATGTATCTCCCAAGTTGCGGATCAAAAGTACGAAACCCGTTGTGATGCGTCCCCGTCTCCGCATCAAAATACTGCCCCGGAAACCGAAGGTTGTACTTAAACGCCGTAGCCGTATTCGACGGATTCTCATTCGCCTGATTCGCCCCAAACGCATCAACATTGTCCCAAGTCCAAACCACCGCTGGGGCAGCATCACTGGTCGTAATACTTCTAGGCGTCCCCAGATGATCCGGATGCACATAGTAGAGTTTTCTCTGCGGCGCCGTGATGTTGAAGCTCTGGCTCGCCTGCGCCGCCGGGCTATAGCCGCCGTTGCCCGCCTGGTCGGCCGTGATGGTGCAGGCTCCTACCGTCAGGATCGCCACCTTCGGCGTAGCTCCATTGGCGACCGTACAAACGCTCTGCGTGGTGCTGCCGAAGGTCACGGTCAACCCCGAATCCGCCGTTGCGGCAATGGTGAACGGCTGGTCCCCCAACAAATGATCCGCAATCGGGCTAAAGGCAATGCTCTGCCCCGCCGCATCGATCACCACGTCCACACTCTGCTGGGCAGCGGGTGCATAGGTGCTGTCGCCCGCCTGGTCGGCGGTGACGGTACACACCCCTGCCCTCAGCACCGTGACCAGGTTCCCCTGCAGCGTGCAGACCGTGGCACTGGCACTGCTCACGCCAAACACCACCGGGCTGGAACTGCCCCCGCCGACTGCGTTCAAGGTGAAGCTGAGACCATTGCTGAAGGTGAGTGAGGTTGCCGGCGCAAAGCCCGTGATGACGTTGTCGATGGCCGTGATGATCACATCGAAGCTCACTTGCGTGGCGGCCGCGTAGCTTGCGTTGCCGGCCTGGTCGGCCGTGACCGTGCAGGTGCCGGGCAATAACACCGTCACCAGGTTGCCGGTGAGGCTGCAAACGCCGGCGCTCGCCGGGCTCACGCCGAAGACGACCGGGTTGCCCGAGCCGCCGCCGTTGGCGGTGAGGCTGAAAGTGGTGCCAAGGCTGTACGGGATCGGGCTCGCGGGCGTGAAGCCGGTGATGCTTTGTGTGGCCGGTGGCGGGGCGTTGATGACTTGCACGTCCGCGCTTTGTTGCGGTGCCGCGAAGAAGCCGCCATTGCCGGGTTGGTCGGCCGTCACCGTGCAGGTGCCGGTGGAAAGTAGCGTGACTACGTTGCCCGAGACGCTGCACACGCCGGCGCTGGCGGGGTTCACGCCAAACACGATCGCAAGTCCCGAGGTGGCCGTGGCCGAGAGCGTGAAGGTGGCGCCGGGTTGGTAGCTCACCGGGCTCAGCGGGGCAAAGCCGGCGATGAGCTGGCTTACTTGCGCACCGGCGACGTTGAAGCTTCTCGTCACCTGCGGGGCGGACAGGTGGGTCGCGTCGCCGATTTGGTTGGCGGCGAGGGTGCAGGTGCCGCCGGTTGCGAGCGTCACCAGACCCGCCGCCGGGTCCACCGTGCAGACCGCAGGGGTGAGGCTTGCGAACATGACGGCCAGGCCCGAACTTGCGGTCGCCGAAGCGGCGAACGGCGGATCGCTGTAGAGATGGTCGGCGATCGGCGCGAAGGCGATGCTTTGCGCCACGGCGCTGCCGCCGGTGAGGCCGAGCACCAGGGCGGCATCGGTGCGGGCCGTCAAGGTGCCGTCGCCCAGTTCGCCGTAGACGTTGTTGCCCCAGCATCCCACGGCGCCGATCTGACTCAGGGCGCAACTGAAGTTGAAGCCGCTGGCGACGGCAACCTGGTTGCCGCTAAGACCCGCCACCGGGGTGGGGCTGAGCGTGCCTTGATAGGTCCCGCCCCAGCATTGCACGGAGCCGTCGGCGAGAAGCGCGCAGGTGCCGTAGTTGCCGGCCGTGAGGGACGCCACGCCGCTGACCAGGCCGGGTACGTCCTGTGGGGTGGGATGGTCGGTGGTGCTGCCGTCGCCGAGGG
>CAZCKI010000403.1:0-3488 GCA_964498815.1 uncultured Burkholderiales bacterium | reverse complement strand
ACCTATAACCAGGTGTTCAACGCCATCGTCGCGGTGTTCCCGAGCATCCAGGAAAACTACGGACAGGCGATCGCCTATCGCTGGCGCTGCACGATTTGCGGCGAACGCGAGCTGACCACCTTCGCCAAGACCGCTCGCGCGCTGCTGGCGGCCGAAGGCACCATCGGCAAGTGGGATTACCGCACCGGCTTCTCCAAGGCGTATAGCGACACCTACTCGGTGGTCGGCGACGGCTACTTCTTCAACGACACCTTCATCCCGGCCTTGAACGCGGGCATCATCAATCCCTTCCTGGCCCCGGGCCAGACGCAGTCTGCTGCGGCGATTGCCGCCTATCAGGCCTCCTCCGCCAAGGGTGTCAAGCTGTACGGCGGTCGCTTTGACCTGACGCAGGCCGACGCCACGATTTCCGGCTCGGTGTTCAAGCTGCCGGCCGGCGACGTGATGGCTGCCGTCGGCGTCGACGTGCGCAAGGAGAAATGGAAGTTCCAGGGCGACGAGCGCGATCTCGCCAACCAGCGCGCCATTCTCAACGTCCCGTTCGACAACGGCAACCAGTTGAGCGGCGTGAGCCGCGACATCCGCGCGTTCTTCGGCGAATTGATTATCCCGGTGTTCAAGTCGCTGGAAATCAACCTGGCCGCGCGTAACGACCACTACAGCGGTTTCGGTGGCACCACCAACCCGAAAGCGACCTTCCGCTGGGTGCCGATCGAGCAGGTACTGTTCCGCGGCTCGTACAACACCGGTTTCCGCGTGCCGACCTTCAACCAGTTGTTCAATGGCGTGGCCGATTCGCCGACCTCCGGCACCTTGATCGTCGACCCGAAGACCTGCCCGTCGCTGATCCCGAATGCGGCGGTTGCCGGCTGCGCCTCGATCAACCCGAACACCCGCTTCGGCGGTGTGCCGACGCTGGGTCCGGAAAAGGCCAAGCAGGGCTCGGTGGGCGTGGTATTTGCGCCGACCACCAATATGAGCGTGAGCGTGGACTGGTGGAGTATCCATCGCACCAACACCATCCAGGCGTTGACCGTGGCCGACTTCCTCGCCAACTACAACCTGTTCGGCAATCGCTTCATCCGCGATGCCGCCGGCAACCTGACCGCCATCGACATCAGCTGGATCAACGCCGGTGAGACCTCGACCAAGGGCCTGGAGCTGGGTGGCAAGTTCAGCGAGCACGTCTTCAACGGCACCTTCACGGCCTCGATCGACGGCAGCTACCTGTTGGAGAAGAAGTCCAAGCTGATCACCTCGTCGAATTGGGGCACCAGCGAAATCGCCAACTTCACGCGTTCCGGTGACCTGGGCCTGCGCTGGAAGCACAACGCGACTTTCTCGTACAAGGAAGGCGACTGGACCGGCACACTGATCCAGGTGTATCGCTCGGCATACAAGGATGCGGTGCTGCCCGGCGTGGCCAACGGTACCGTGGTCCCGCCGAACTGGCAGCCGACGGTGGCGAGCTACATGTTGTTTCACGCCAGCGTGACCTACACCGGCTTCAAGAACCTGACCCTGACCGGCGGTGTCAAGAACCTGTTCAATACCGACCCGCCGTTCAGCGCCGTGTACGACACCAACACCGGCGCCGGCAGCTCGTGGGAGCCGCGTGTGGCCGACCCGCGTGGCCGTTCGTTCACGGTGCTCGCAACCTATAACTTCAAGTAGCACCCGACCCCGCTGCCGTGGCGACACGGCGGCGCGATCTTGAAATGGCCCCGCAGCGCGGGGCCATTTTGTTTTACCCTTTTCAAAACGACAAACCATTACACCGATGATGAACAGGAATCGCCGTCAATTCGGAATGACGCTCGGCGCTCTCGGCGCAGGCCTCTCACTGCCTGCCTGGGCGGCAACGGCGGGTAACGCCGCCGGCGCGCGTCGCCTGATCAAGCCGCCGCGCCTGCAGCCGGGCGCATTGATCGGCCTGGTGGCGCCCTCGGGCGTAGAAAACGATGCCGGCATCGAAGCCGGTGTGCGCAACCTCGAGTCGCTGGGCTTCAAGGTCAAGCTCGGCAGGAATATTCGCGCGGCGCGCGGCGGCTATGCCGGTACCGTCGCCGAGCGCGTGGCGGACCTGCACGCCATGTTCCACGACCGCGAGGTGCAGGCGATATGGGCGGCGCGCGGCGGATCGGGGGCGAGTGCGTTGTTACCGCACCTCGACTACGCGCTGATGCGAAGCCGGCCGAAAATCCTGATCGGCTACTCCGACATCACCGCGCTGCACCTCGCCATCTACCGGCGCGCGGGATTGGTGACGTTTCACGGGCCGGTCGGGTCCTCGACTTTTTCCGATTACACCGTCAACCACATGCTGTCGGTGCTGATGGAACCGCAGCGCGAGTACGCCATTCACCAGTCGATCGAAAACGAGCGCAAGGCCGTCGAGCAGCCTCAATTTGCGATGCGCGTCGTGCGGCCCGGCGTCGCGTGCGGGCGCCTCATCGGCGGCAATCTGTCGCTGGTGGCGGCCCTCGCCGGCACGCCGTACGCCGCCGACATTCGCGACAGCTTGTTGTTTCTGGAGGAAGTGGACGAAGAGCCGTACCGGGTCGATCGCATGCTTACGCAATTGCAGCAGAACCAGCCGTTCGGGCGCGCGGCCGGGGTGATGCTGGGGGTGTTTCAAAAGGGTGCCGCCAAAGGCAATCGGCAGCTCACAATGAGCGAGGTGCTGGACGATCACTTCGCCGCATTGAAGATTCCCTCGGTGTACGGCTACTCGTTCGGCCACATCCCGCACCAGATGACGCTGCCGGTGGGGCTAATGGCGCGCCTCGACACCGAGGACCAGACGCTGACGCTTCTCGAGGCAGCCACAACGTAGCCTCGCAAGGCAAATTTCAGAGCAAAATCGAACCATTGGCACAGCATCAATCGCGATATCGATCACCCCAAACCCGGCATCCGCCATCTTCTCGCGGTGTTCCGGATGTTGAATTTCACTTCATACAGGGCCATGTTGCGCGCGAAAATCAATAGCCACCGGACTTTTCAATGCGCATGATGTGCGTGTTGCCATATCAAGGGATTCAAGCCAGCATCTGCCTATTGGGGCAATATGAACCTATTCATGCGTCAGGTGCAGGCCAATATTGCAAAGCTATTCCAGCTTGATATCCGCCGCGCGAATCAATTCAGCCCATTTCTTGATTTCCCGCTTCACGACGCGATCGAGCACCTCAGGTTTCGAACCGACCACGTCGCCCCCCTGCTCAAGCAGCCTTTGCCTGACTTCCGGTTGTCGGATCACCCGGTCAACCTCCTCCTGCAAACGCGCGATGATCGCGGGTGGCGTTTTCGACGGGGCGAACAAGGCGTACCAGGAGTCGACTTCATAGTCGGCGATCCGTAGCGCCTCGGCCACGGTCGGAATGGATGGCGCGCCGGGATTGCGTTTGAGAGTCGTGACGGCGAGCGGCCGCAAGGTGCCCGCGTGAACGTGCGACATGGCCGCTGGCATGGTGACGCTCCTGGCC
>CAZCKI010000402.1:0-3494 GCA_964498815.1 uncultured Burkholderiales bacterium | reverse complement strand
CAAGGTGTCATGCGCATGCCGCGACCGGCCGGCCGGTCGGGCTGGGTCAGCACCAGGGCGATGTCGTGGCCCGCCCCGGCCAGCGCCGTCAGCGAGACCGTGGCAAAGTGAGGGGTGCCGGCAAATACAATTTTCATGAGCTCGGCCAAAATAACAACGCCGACCCGAGGGCCGGCGCGTTGCTTGCAAACTGCGCGGGAAAGCGGACCGGTGCTACACCCGGGCTGCAGCGATCTTGCGGCGCGGGGCGGTCAGCTCGACTTCGCGATCCATTTCGCGCTGGCGCTTTACCATCTTGTTCTTGATGCGGTTGAACTTGAGGGGCGACAAATATTCGACGAACACCTTGCCGTCGAGGTGGTCGATTTCGTGCTGGATGCACACCGCCAGCATGCCGGACGCGTTAATGGTGAAGCGTTGGCCGTCGCGATCGAGGGCCGTCACCATCACCGTTTCGGCGCGTTCCACTTTGTCGTAGTAGCCGGGCACCGACAGGCAGCCCTCTTCATTGACGGCGGTGCCCTCTTTTTTGATGATTTCCGGGTTGATGAAGACCCGCAACTGGTTCTTCTCTTCCGAGACATCGATGACCATGATGCGTTTCAATTCCCCGACTTGCGGGGCGGCGAGACCGATGCCGGGCGCGGCATACATGGTTTCGGCCATGTCATCGACCAACTTCTTGATTTTATTGTCGATCATCTTGACCGGCTCAGCGGTGCGCGTGAGGACCGGATCGGGGTATGTCAGTACGTCCAAAATAGCCATAATTGCTTGCGAATTGAATAAATTAGGTGCAGAATCTTCAGAGACAGCTTTAAGTTTGAGACGGGTGGCTGACTTTCAAGTCTAGTGGAAGTCGCCCCAACTAGCAAATCCGCGGGCGGAAGAGCTGCCCTTTGCGAGACTGGCCATGACCAAAAAAATCCCTAATATCGTCTTTGTCCTGTTGGCAGTCGCCTTAGTTCCCCAATGGGTGGGCGCACAGGCCACCGGCGACAAAGCGACCAAAGCCGATTCCGCCAAGAAGGAAACCCCTCCCCTGCAGCTCGCCGACGATGCCCCGACGCTCTATACGGTGGTCAAAGGCGATACTTTGTGGGACATTTCCGCCCGTTTCCTGAAACAACCGTGGCGCTGGCCCGAAATCTGGAACATGAACCGGGAACAGATCAAGGATCCGCATTGGATCTATCCCGGGGACGTGGTCAAGCTGTCCTTCGATTCGCAAGGCAGGCCGATGCTGTCGTTTGCCGAGCGCGGCGAAGGCGCCGGCGCCTCCGGCGGCACCGTCACGCTCAACCCGAAAATCCGCGTCGAGTCGATCGGCTTGGCGATCCCGTCGATCCCGATCCGGGTGATTGGCCCGTTCCTGACCCTGCCGCTGGTGGTGGAGAAGGACGCGCTGCTGAATTCACCGAAAATCATCGGCACCGAGGAAGGCCACGTCATCATTGGTGCAGGCGACACCGCCTACGGCGCAGGCATCAAGCCTGAGCAAGGCAATAAATGGCAGGTATACCGCCAGGGCCGTGAATTGAAGGATCCGGATACGGCCGAAATCCTCGGCTACGAAGCCACCTACCTCGGCGATGTGCGGGTCAGCAAGTTTGGTGAAGCCTCGCGCCTGGAGGTGATCAAGGCCACCCAGGAAATCAACAAGGGCGACCGCCTCACCCCGGCCGCCGAGTCGCTGATCCTCTCCTACAGCCCGCACGCGCCGGATAAGGTGGTGAAGGGCAAGGTCGTTTCCGGCATCGGCGGCATTTCGGAATCGGCACAGTATTCGATCGTCATCCTCAACCTGGGCAAACGCGACGGCATGGAAGTCGGCCACGTGTTGGCGACCTACCGATCCGGAGCATGGGTTAACACCAGGGACACCGATACTTCCGATACCAGCGCGGTCGCGGGCCTGTTTTCCCGGCTGACGGGAAAAACCAAGGAAGACGGCATCCCCGACAACATCAAGCTGCCGGACGAGCGCAACGGCCTCGTTTTCGTTTTCCGTGTCTTTGACAAGGTTTCCTACGCCCTGGTCATGTCGACGCGCCTGCCGATACAGCTCGGCGACGTGGTGCAGACGCCGTAAGGCGCCGGCACACCCGCTGCCCCCGACTGCGCCATGCCGCTGCCGCCCCCCGGCGCCGAGCCCGAGGCATGGCTCGCGCTGGATCTGATCCCGGGACTGGGGGGCGAAAACACCCGCAAGTTGCTCGCGGAATTCGGCTCCCCTGCACAGGCCCTGCGCCAGTCGCCCACGTGTTTGCGCCCCGTCGTCGGTGACAAACTCGCCACTGCCGTCGCTGCGGGCGCCTCGGCCGAGAAGTTAAAGGCCGCCCTGGGCTGGCTTGAACAAGACAGTAACCACTTGCTTACACTGGCGGACGAGGACTATCCACCAGCCTTGCTGGAAATCTCCGATCCGCCCCCCATCTTGTATTTGAAGGGTCGCCGCGAACTGTTGAACCGTCCGGCCATCGCCATCGTCGGCAGCCGCAACGCGACCCCGGTAGGCCTGCAAAATGCCGAGGCGTTTGCGCAAAACCTGTCGGTGGCGGGCCTTACCGTGATTTCGGGCATGGCCCTGGGGATCGATGCCGCTGCGCATCGCGGTGGCTTGGCAGGCTCGGGATCGTCGATCGCGGTGGTCGGTACCGGCCTCGACCTGGTTTATCCGGCGCGCAACAAGGTGCTGGCGCAGGAGCTTGCAGCAAACGGCCTGATCGTGTCGGAATTTTCCCTGGGTACCCCGGCGCTGGCGCAAAATTTTCCACGCAGGAATCGGTTGATCAGCGGGCTCGCGCGCGGGGTTTTGGTGGTGGAAGCGGCGCTCGCTTCCGGCTCCCTGATCACGGCACGGCTGGCAGGCGAGCAAGGGCGCGAAGTGTTCGCCATCCCCGGCTCGATTCATTCACCGTTTTCGAAAGGTTGTCATCAATTGATCAAGCAGGGCGCCAAACTGGTCGACGACGCCAACGACATCCTGGTGGAACTGCAGTGGAGCGTTGTCGCGCCGATCCGGGAAGCAGGGGGCGATGCGGCGCCCGAAGACGCATTGTTGACCGCGATGGGGTACGATCCGGTCTCGATCGATCATCTGGTCGAGCGCGCGGCCATGAGCGCGGACCAGGTCAGCGCGCGATTGACCGAGCTGGAAATCGACGGAGTGATTGCGTCCTTGCCGGGCGGAAAGTACCAACGACTCGGCGGTTGAAGCGGGCTGCATTTCGCTGCCCGCAACCGTGAATTTTTGTAGCGCCCAAAAATTCTCGGCTTGTCAGAAGCCCCAAAGCCTGTCTATCATTTGTCCCCTTTTGCTTTCGGTCCGGGTCCTCGGGCCGAATTTATCCGACTAGGGAAGGTCTGATGAAGTATTGGGGATCGCGTTTTGACGAGATTGGCCCATATGCTAGGCGCGGAGGCGGTGTGAATATCGAGTATATTCACCCGGCTTCGCAACAACGCAGATGGGCCAATATCGTCAAAACCCG
>CAZCKI010000401.1:0-3500 GCA_964498815.1 uncultured Burkholderiales bacterium | reverse complement strand
TTTCCCGATCAGCGGGACCTGCGAGGACGGCATAATTGCGCCGGGCAACAGCTGTGAGCGCCTTGGGTGCGCATTCATACAACCTCGATGCGTTCCTGAATGGGGCGACGGGCTGGGGGCAGACCACTTTCACCAGTGGCCCCATCAACGCCATGGGTAACGTCCTGCCGCCTTCCCCGCTGTTTTCGGCGGCGCCGCCCAGCAACGTGGTGTTTTCGACGCAAACGGTAGCCACCACCTCGGCCGCGCAGCAGGTCACTGTCAGCAACACCGGCTCCTTGGTGATGACGATCAGCTCCATCATGTCGCCCGATCCGGACTACGGCGTGACGAACAATTGCCCGATGTCTCCATCGACCCTGGGCTTGGGACAGTCCTGCACGGTGTTCATCACTTTTACGCCTTCCGTGGTCGGCACCGACAACGGTGTACTGTCGATCACCACCGATGCGCCCGGTTCGCCGCACCTGTTCAACCTGTTCGGTACCGGCGGCTCGGCCGGCGCGCCCGCCTATTCGGGTAGCGCCTCCACCTTCACGTTCGCGGCGCGGACCGTCGGTAGCGCCTCGCCTGCGCAGACGCTGACCGTCACCAATACCGGCAGTGTCGCGATGACGATCAGCTCGATCATGACCAACCTGGGCGATTACACGCTGGGTGGCAACTGCCCCACTTCGCTGGGTGCGGGGCTGTCGTGCGTGGTCAATATCACCTTCACGCCGGCCGCGGTCGGCAGCCGCCCCGCCATCCTCACCATTTCCACCAACGCGGCCGGCTCGCCGCACAACATCAGTCTTGCCGGCAGCGGCCTCGCCGCCGCGGCACCAGGCGTGACGCTGAACCCGTCCTCGCTCAATTTCGGCGTGCAGGGGGTAGGCACCACCAGCGCATCGCAACGTTCGGTGCTCACCAATAACGGCACTACCGCATTCACCATCCAGTCGATCACGACCTTGGGCGACTTTGCCTTCGTCTCGAACTGCCCGCTGGCGCCTGCCACCTTGGGGGCCGGCGGCACCTGTAATATCGACGTGACCTTCAGTCCGTTGGTCGCGGGTCTTGAAGGCGCAGCGGTATTGATCAACGATAACGCGCCCGGCGGTCCGCACAGCCTGCCCTTGTCGGGCCAGGGCTTGCTGGTGCAGGTGCCGGCGATCAGCGTTTCGCCGGCGGCCACGCTCGCCTTTGCCGATCGCGTGATCGGTTCGATCAGCCCGGTGCAAACCCTCACCGTGAGCAATACGGGGCAAGCCAGCCTCAACCTTTCCGGCATCGTGGTCAGCGGCAGCGCCTTCCAGCGCGTCACCGCGACGCCTGCGTCCAGCGATTGCGGTGCGGTGGTGGCGCCGCAGGCTTCCTGCCTGATCGCGCTGGTATTTGCACCCAACGCTGCCGGCGCGCTCAGCGGCAGTGTGGTGATCCGGCATAACGCCGCCACCGCTACGGTCACGATCACCCTTTCCGGCAACGGTACACCGGTGCCGCAGCCCTTGATTCGCTTGTCCGCTGCGCTGGCTTTTGGCGACCAGATTATCGCTACCACCAGCGCGGCGCAGGTGGTCACGATTACCAATGGCGGCACCGCGCCGATGGTCGTCAGTGCAGTCACCCTCGGCGGCGCCAACGTCGCTGACTTCGCCACAACCGGAAACTGTGTGACGACGATTGCGCCCAACGCCGGCTGCAGCATCAATGTCACCTTCGCGCCTGCAGCCCTCGGTGCGCGTGCCGCCGCAATCAACGTCACCAGCAATGCCCAGAACGCCACCGGCAATAGCTCGCTGAACCTGTCCGGCAATGGCGTACCGGTGCCGAAGCCGGTGGTGCGGCTGTCCGCGACCACGCTCGGCTTCGGCAACGTGATTTACGGCGGTACGCCGGGGGCGCAGGCCTTCACGCTCGGCAACATCGGCACGGCGCCGTTGGTGATCCAGGGCATCACCACCAGCGGCAATAGCGACTTCACGCAAACCAACACCTGCGGCACCGGCCTTGCCGCGCAGGCGCAATGCACCATCAGCCTGCGCTTTGCGCCGCACGCGCTCGGCGCGCGCTCCGGCACCGTGACGATCCGCAGCAATGCCGACGGCAGCCCGCACAACGTACAGATGGGCGGCTCCGGTTGCCGCTACTTCTCGCCGGCCGCCGCGAGGTTCTTCCTCACCAGTTGCTGATGCAGGTAGTCGGGCAAAGTAGTCGGGGATAGACTGCGGTTGTCTCGCGCTTCCGCGCGACAACCGCGCCTGGCCGTATAGAATGGGGCGGGACACCCTTCCCCATATGCCCATCGAGAAGAACACCCTGCAAGGCAAAGTCTGTCTCGTCACCGGCGCCACTGCCGGCATCGGCCTGGAGACTGCACGCGTGCTGGCGCAGCGCGACGCGACGCTGATCGTGGTCGGTCGCAACCGCGCGCGCGGCGCCGAGGTGGTCGAGGCGCTCCAGCGCGAAACCGGCAATACGTCGGTGGAATTCATGGCGGCGGACCTTTCCTCGCAAGCCGAGGTGCGGCGCCTCGCTGCGGACTTCCTCGCCCGCCATTCTCGCCTCGACGTGCTGGTGAACAACGCCGGGGCCTTGTTCGCGGTACGCCGCGAAAGCGCGGACGGCATCGAGATGACGCTGGCGGTGAATCACCTGGGGCCTTTCCTGCTGACCCATTTGCTGCTCGATGCGCTGAAGGCAGCATCGCCCTCTCGCATCGTCAATGTCGCGTCGGAAGCGCACGAGGATGTGGACGGCTTCGATTTCGCCGACCCGCAGGCGCGGAAGGTCTATCCGCGCAGCGAGGCGGCGAGTCTTTTCTACAGTCTGGTAATGCCCTGGGCCCACCCGGCATTTATGCAATACGCCCGCAGCAAGCTCGCCAACCTGCTGTTCACCACCGAGCTTTCGCGTCGCCTCGCCGACAGTGGTGTCACCGCCAACGCCCTGCATCCGGGCTTGGTCGCCAGCCATTTTTCGGAAGGCAACGGCAGCTACGGCTGGTTCATGCGCCGCTACATGAGCGTGCGCGGCATCAGTGCCGAAGCGGGGGCCAGGACCTCGATCCATCTCGCCTGCTCGCCTGAGGTGGCGGGCATCAGCGGGCAATACTTCATCGACGGCAAACCGGCAGCTGCTTCCGCCGCCGCGCAGGATCTCGCCGCGGCGGAGAAACTGTGGCGCCTCAGCGAGCAAATGACGCAGGCCTGATCGGCGGATAATGGCGGCTGGCTCGGTCCAATTCACAGGGGGAACACCATGAGCGATCTCAACGCGAAGCACAACCGGCTGGTCTGGTTCGATATCCCAGTCGCCAACCTCGCGCGCGCGACCGACTTCTACCAAGCGGTGCTCGGCATCCACATCGAGAAAGTCGAAACCCCCGGCGGCAACTTCGCCGTGCTCGAGCACGATCAGGGTAACGGCGGCTGTCTGATCGAGGAGGAGGGCGGCGTCACCGACAAGGGCATCCTCGTCTACATGAATGCCGACGGCCGCTTGCGCGATGCGGTCGC
>CAZCKI010000400.1:0-3528 GCA_964498815.1 uncultured Burkholderiales bacterium | reverse complement strand
GAGTAGAGAAGATGGTCGCCCGCCAGCACCCACACCTTGCCGTCCTGTTGCCGGTAAAGATCGGCGATGCGCAGCATGTGAAAAAACGGATATTGCTTTTCGAGCTGGCCGACGACGGCGATGCCCTGCCGGTATTTTTCCAGATTGCCGGCGGCGACATATTGATTCGCGCCATCGTGCGGGAACATTTTCATCGCAGCGAGTTTGCGTACCGCGCTGACCCCGGAGAAGAATAACTCCGGCGGCTGCTCCAGGGTGAACACCTTCGCGCCGCTCTCTTGCAACAGCCGCATGACATCGCCCGTTTCTTCGGCATTTCGCAGCGACCAGCGGGTCAGCACCACCACCAGTTTCGGTTTCCATTCGCGAATCCTGGCGAGGCGCGTCTGGTCGAAGACGAGCTTGTCCTGTGCGCGCCACCAATTGGTCGGCTTGGCATTTTCCACCGGAATCGGTACGAACGGATCGGTGCCGGCTGCGGTAAAGAACGCGATGTTGAACTGCTGCTCGCGCGCGATTTCGTCCAGTACATTGGCCCACATCAAGGCGTGCGAGTCGCCCAGCACTACCACCTCGACGCCGCCCGGTGCGTAATTCCTTCGAATGCCCTCGGTTCGAAATGCATCGTGCACCGCAGGCAGGGTAACGTCCGGCAATTTCGCAGCATCCACCACCGGATTCCTGCGGTCCTGCTCCTGCTGGTAGGGATTGACCTCGTATTCCATCGCATGTGAAACCACCGGGCGGTAGCGCGGCTTTTCGACCCAATACGCCTGGCCGATCGAAGCGGCTGCCGCACCGATGCCCAGCAACAGCAGTACCAGCAACGGCAGCTTGATATTTTGCCGTTGTCGCATCGGCTGCTCGACCAGATAATACGAAGCCGTCGCCGCCAGCAACATCGCCGGCGCCAACAGCCATGCGGGCACCGGCGCATCGCCATTCTCCAGCCGGTTGCGGGCGAATACCAATAGCGGCCAATGCCAGAGATAGAGCGAATAGGAAATCTTTCCGACGAATACCATCGGCCTGTTTGCCAGCAGGCGATGGGCAGGGCCATCTCGGTCCGCCGCGCAGGCCAACACCACTACCGTGCAGGTGACGATCCAGGCTGGTGAACCCGACAGTGGGCTGTTCTCGTTGCAAACGGCATAGCAAAAGACGAGGCCGGCGAGACCGGCCAATGCAGTCGGGTTGTGCCAGCGCCTGGCGAGAGTGGACCTGCCACTCACGGCGAGCAGGCAACCCGCGGCCAACTCCCACCCACGGGTCGGCAACAGATAAAAGGTTGCGACCGGATCGCGCAGAAGCCAATACAGGTAAGTGCCAAAACTGAGGGCAGCGGTGATGGCAAGGCCGGTCAACATCCAGGCGCGGCCACGTCGATAGAGCAGGGCGAGCAAAAACGGAAACAACAGGTAAAACTGCTCCTCGACTGCGAGAGTCCAGGTGTGCAACAGCGGCACGCTGCTCGCGTCGGTCGCCCAATAGCTGCCCGTCAGGCTCCACAGCGCGAAATTGGCCAGGCTGAAAATTGCCGCGAGTCCGACTACGCCGAGGGTGTAGGGGTCGTTGCCGGCAATAAGAAAGCTGCTGGTGAGCAGCGTCATCGCCAACATCACTGCCAGCGCCGGAAAAATGCGCCGGATGCGGCGCATCCAGAAGCCTGCGTAGGTAAAGGTGCCTTGTCGTCGCTGCTCGAGCAGGATCGAGGTAATCAAATACCCGGAGATGACGAAAAAAACGTCCACGCCGAGGTAGCCGCCGGGTATCCACCCTACATTGGAGTGGAACAGCACCACGCCGAGAATCGCCACCGCCCTGAGGCCGTCAATTTCCGGTCGGTAGTTGACGGCGGACATGCGTATTGTTTATCCGATGGATTGGGAGCGCCGCTTGCAAGGGCTGCGCCATGGCGAAATGAGAGCGGCTGTATCGCCGTCGATGGTACCGCGGAGAAAATTATAGCAAGCCCGCGTCAGGCGCCAGGCAGCGCCGGCAGGCACAGTTTCACCGGCACCGACCGCCGGCGAAACGCAATACAGGCTAATGCACGCCGAAGGCGCGCACCACACCGACCACAATGCCCTCGATATCGAGCGGAGTGCGACTCATATCGACGATGATCGGCAGAAAATCCGGATTCTCGGCGATCAGGTAGGCCTGCTTGCCCTTCAACTTCAGGCGCTTGACGGTCACATCGCCTTCCACCCGCGCCACCACGATCTGCCCGTTCTGCGCCTGCGCGGTCTTGTGGATGGCCAGCCAATCGCCGTCCATGATGCCGACATCTTTCATGCTTGTGCCCGATACCTGCAACAGGTAATCAGCTTTGGGCGTAAACAGCAGCGGGCTGACCGGATAGCGGCCGGCAAAATTCTCCTGGGCCAGCATCGGCGAACCCGCGGCCACCTTGCCGATCAGCGGCAAACCGTATTCCTCGTCGTTCTCTGCGCGATCTTCACCGAGGATGCGAATGCCTCGCGAGGAGCCGGGCGCGATTTCGATGGCGCCCTTGCGCTCCAGCGTACGCAGATGCTCTTCGGCCGCATTGGGCGAACGGAAACCGAGCGAGGCGCAGATTTCCAGGCGCGTAGGCGGCATGCCGTGTTCGGCAATCCAGTCTTTCAGGAAGGTCAGGATTTCCTGCTGGCGGGGGGTAAGTGGGTCCATATCTGTATTTTTATACAGTTTATGGGAAATTGCAAGCCCCCGCGATTTAGCCGGACCTTACAGGCGCCAGAGCGCCAGTCCGCGATGTGCCACCGCCTGCCGGTCCAGCACCGATTTGACGTCGATTACACAGCCGCCGGGCCGCACTTTGGCCAGCAGCGTATCCAACGGCATCTCCAGGTAGGCACGGTGCGCCACAGCCAGCACCAGCACATCCGCCTGCGGCAGGGCATCCCAGTCGGCGAGCGTCACGCCGTAGTGCGACACGGCTTCGGCCGGGTCGGCGTAGGGGTCGTGGATCAGTACTTCTTGGCCGTAGTTTTTGAGTTCGGTGACGATATCGATCACCTTGGTATTGCGCAGGTCCGGGCAGTTTTCCTTGAAGGTCATGCCGAGCACATTGACCTGCCCGCTGGTGAGGCGCCCGTAGGTGCTCACCATGGTCTTGATGGTCTCCGCGGCGACGAAGGCGCCCATGCCGTCGTTGATGCGGCGACCCGACAGGATCACCTCCGGATGGTGGCCGAATTTCTCCGCCTGGTACGTGAGGTAGTAGGGATCGACGCCGATGCAATGCCCGCCCACCAGGCCCGGCTTGAACTTGAGGAAATTCCACTTGGTTCCTGCGGCTTCCAGCACTTCGCCGGTATCGAGCCCCATGCGGTGAAAAATGATGGCTAGCTCGTTCATCAGCGCGATGTTAAGGTCGCGCTGGGTATTTTCGATCACCTTGGCCGCTTCCGCGACGCGGATGCTGGAGGCGCGGTGCACGCCGGCGGTGACCACCGTCGCGTACAGCATTGCCACGGCATCCAAAGTGGCCGGCGTATCGCCCGCCACCACCTTGATGATGCG
>CAZCKI010000399.1:0-3532 GCA_964498815.1 uncultured Burkholderiales bacterium | reverse complement strand
CGATTCTTCGCGCCACCGCGCGACATTCTGATCACAACCATGCTAACTCCTTGATTGGTAAACACTCCGTTGATAACGGAGAACGGGCCGGTTGCGAACCGGTAACGCCCACGCAAAGGGAAAAACCTGCGTGAAGCCAGTAATTATAAACAAAACAAGGGCTTGGATGCAAGTCGTATTTACGGCGAAAGAGCCTGAGCCGATCGGCGCGGCTAGTTCGTCGCTGCGCCGGGCGATTTCGTCGCACGAGCATTGAGGCGATAAGGAATGACCGCTACAGTGCCGCCATGGATAAAACTGTTCCACAAGCCATTATCTCTCCGACAGTTGCTGCGGCCAAGCCGGACCGGCGCTTCCCGCTACGCTACCTGCGCCTGGTCCTCGTGCTGAGCCTCGTCTATGCCGTCATGTTCCTGGCCATCGCACTGATGCAAGGACGCCATTCTGTGGACAAATTGCCGACGGTGGCGCTGGTTTCGATCGTGTTCGGCGCCATGATGACGCTCTATTTCGCGCTGCTGGAGGCGCGCGCCATGAAGCAGCTTGGCATCCCGCTGGAAATGGGCGAGGGCGTGCCGAAGCCGGTGCAAAGACGGGAACTGGTGCTCGCCATCAGTCACGAAGAGGCGGTCGCCCGCATCGAGGCGGCCCTGTTTCAGCCCGGCATTACCCTGGACCGCGGCGATCCAACGGCCGGACTCTTTCTGGCCACCGCCGGGCAAACCTGGAAAGGCTATGGCGAAAAGATCAGCGTGTCCCTCAGCGGCAGCCAACCCGCCCGCATTGTCGTCGAAAGCCGGCCCAGGTTGAACATCCTCGGCATCAAAGTCGACTACGGCAAAAATTGGGAAAACGTCGAGGCGATCCAGGCACGCTTGCTGCGCGATCCCGCGCTGGCGAGCGACGAGGGCGAACCCATCGCGGGCGGCCTGGGCCTGACTGTGCCGCCGAAATGCTTTGAAGTCGGCGCCTGGCAGCGCCTCCTGCCGGTCCTGCTGTTTTACTGCTACGCCATCGTCGAAATCATTCGCCGCGCCACCGAACTGCCGGAATCGACGCCACAGATGCCGGCCCTGATGCTGGCGACCCTGCCCATGGCCGGCGCCATGCTGGAGTTGTGGGCGTTTTCCAGGTTCCGCCGGGTGGCGCAATTCGGGCCGCGCCTGCCCGAGCAGGAAACGCTGGAAGCCATGCTGAATAACGGCCTACCGGTGCTCTTCGCCCTGGGCCTGCTGATGCGCCCGCAACTGGCCCTGTGGTCCGGTGAAAACATCGCCGCCATCACTTTCGCCAGCGTTTTTGTCTATTTCGGCGTGCGCCGCACCGTCGAGCGCGGCCGCGAGCGT
The DNA here is from genome assembly GCA_964498815.1 of uncultured Burkholderiales bacterium. Taxonomy (GTDB): domain Bacteria; phylum Pseudomonadota; class Gammaproteobacteria; order Burkholderiales; family Usitatibacteraceae; genus UKL13-2. Next base: position 2,186 of record CAZCKI010000399.1, on the reverse strand, counting down.
TCGCAGCGCGAAACCATCACCGAGCAGCGCGAGAAGGCCGAGTTGCAGCGCCAGTTGGCCGAGGCCAGGCTGGCCGCCCTGGCGGCGCAGATCGAGCCACACTTCTTGTTCAATACCCTCGCCAGCATCCAGTACCTGACACGCAACGACGCCGACAAGGCGCACGCCATGGTCAGCGACCTGATTCGTTACCTGCGCCTCGCGCTGCCGCGCATGAAAAAAGCCACGGCGCAACTCGCCGACGAATTGCAACTGGTGCAGGCCTACCTCTCCATCATGCAAATCCGCATGGGACCGCGCCTGCGCTTCCAGGTCGATCATCCGGCATCGCTGGGCGAGCACAACATTCCCACCATGGTGCTGATCACCCTCGTCGAAAACGCCATCAAACACGGTCTGGAACGGCTGAACGAAGGCGGTGAAGTCCACGTCAGCGTGAGCGCGGACGACGCGGTCCTGACACTGGTGGTAGCCGACACCGGCGGCGGTTTTTCCACAGCGTCTTCGGGCACCGGCATCGGCCTCGCCAATGTGCGCGAACGGCTGCGGACTTTATATGGCGAGCGCGGACAGCTCGCGCTTGCCGCCAATGAGCCGCACGGCGTGCGCGCGACCGTCACCATTCCCCTGGAGAAAACGTAAATGGCAACCGCGATACTGGCCGAAGACGAGCCGCTCCTGCTCGCCCAACTCAAAGACACCCTGGCCGAAGCCTGGCCCGAGCTGGAACTGGTCGGCGAAGCCGCCAGCGGCATGGCGGCGATGCGCCTGATCGACGATCGCGCACCCGATATCGCCTTCCTGGACATTCGCATGCCCGATCTGTCCGGGCTGGAAGTGGCCCATCACGCGGCCGGACGCTGTCACATCGTTTTTATCACCGCCTACGACGAGTACGCGGTCAAGGCTTTTGAAAAGGGCGCGATCGACTATGTGTTGAAACCGGTCGAGCCTGCACGCTTCATGGCGACGGTCGCGCGCCTGAAAAGCCGCCTCGCGTCACCGCCCACAGACTTGCGCCATCTCCTGTCGCATATGTCCACGCGCGGCGAAGGCCGGCTGCGCTGGATTCAGGCCTCGGTCGGCAACACCATCAAGTTCATCACGGTGGAAGAAGTCTATTACTTCCAGTCCGACACCAAGTACACGCGTGTGGTCAGCGAACAGGGCGAGGCGCTGATCCGCAAATCGCTCAAGGAGCTGAGCGATGAGCTGGACCCGGAACACTTCTGGCAGGTGCATCGCGGCACCGTCATCAACATGAACCGCATCAGCGCCGTGCAGCGCGACGGCGACGGCGGCATGACCGTGCTGCTGAAAGGTTGCCCCGACAAACTGAACGTCAGCCAGACCTACCAGGCGCGCTTCCGGCAGATGTAGCTTTCTAGTCTTCTTCGCGGTTAGTACGAATCATCTTGTCGATGGCGAAGGCGACGGCGAGCAGCTTTTCATCCTGGTGCCGCGCCCCAACCAGTTGCAGTCCCAGCGGCATGCCGGCCTTGTTGCGATACACCGGCAGGTTGATGGCCGGTTGATGCAAGGTGGTCGGCAGGCGGTTGAACAGGGGGTCGCCGGTCGAATCGAGGCCGCGCGGCGCGGCATCCGGCGCCGAGGGCATCAGCCACGCGTCGCAGTCGCCGAACTGCGCGTCGGCCGCCTTGCGTACCGATTCGGTGCGCGCAAGCGCCGCGCGATACACCTCAGTGGAAATGCCTTCGCCCTCGCCGAGCAATTCCAGCACGCGCAAGCTCAGGAGCTCATTGTGCTGGTGATATTCCTCGTCGTATTGGCGTGCCATTTCGGCCAGTTGCAAGGTGCGCTGGTCGTTGTGTGCATCGATCAGCAGTGTGGAAAGGCGGAGATCGCGCACTTTCGCACCGGCGCTCGCGATCGCGTCGGCCGCTTCGGCCACCGCCAGGCCCATTTCGATGCCCGCCTCGTCCAGCCAATTGGTGACCACGCCGATACGCAGCCCCTGCATCGGCCGCTCGGCGACCGCGGGCAGCGTCCGCGCGCCGGTCATGGCGGCGTACCAGATGGCGGCATCGTCGACGTTGCGCGCGAATACGCCGACCGTGTCGAGCGACTCCGATTGCAGCTTGATACCCTTTCGCGGCACCAGGCCGAAGCTGGGCTTGAAGCCGACCACGCCGCAATACGCCGCCGGCCGGATCACCGATCCCGCC
>CAZCKI010000398.1:0-3536 GCA_964498815.1 uncultured Burkholderiales bacterium | reverse complement strand
GGCCGCGACGAAGTTCATGGTGATCTCCGCATCTATTATTGCTGTTGTGCAGCGCAGCAAATCATACGCCGAATAAAGGGGAATGCAATAGTCCCACGGCAGACCTGCCACAAATAAGATGAGCGCCGGCCGGAAAGATTCGACGGCCTCCGGCATCCACAATGAATTCAAGGGCTTGGTCTACTTTACGGCGGCTGGATTACAATCGGCTTCCGCTGTCTCGCCAGAGACGTACGTCGCCGACCCCTCCAGGAGCCGCCATGTTCTCGAAACACATTTTTGTTCCGGCCATCGCCGCCGGATTACTTGGATTTGCTATTCCCGTTTTTGCGGCAGCGCCCGCGAAGACTGCAGCAACCAAGCGTTACACCATCGAGCAGTTCATGGCGACCGTCAGCATGGGAGGGACTTCCTTCAGCGCCGATGAAAAGCGTGTGCTGTTTCATAGCAATGCCACCGGTATCTTCAACGTCTACACTCTGCCGGTCGGCGGCGGCACGCCGCAGGCGCTGACGCAATCGACCACCGACACGACGCTTTCGGTGAGCTTCTTTCCCGGCGATGACCGCATCCTGTACACCCGCGACAAGGGCGGTGATGAAAACAACCACCTGTACGTTCGCGAACTCAACGGCGCCGAGAAAGACCTGACGCCGGGCGAGAAATTGAAAGCCACCTTCTTCGGTTGGCGGCCGGACGGCAAGGCGTTTTATGTCACCAGCAACGAGCGCGATGCCAAGTTCTTCGATTTATATCGCTACGACGCGGCCAGCTACCAGCGCACCCTGATCTACAAGAATGAAGCGGGATTCGCGATCGGCGCCATCAGCCGCGACGAGAAGTGGATTGCCCTCGACAAGACCAACACGACGCTCGACAGCGATATCTACCTGTTCAATGTAGAGAAATCGGAGACCAAGCATCTGACCCCGCACACCGGCTCGGTGGCCTTCAGCGCCGCCACCTTCGACCCGGCATCGACCAAGTTGTTTTTTCTGACTAACGAGGGCCGCGAATTTACCGGCCTCAATACCTACGATCTCGCCGGCGGCGCCGTGAAGCCGCACGAGAAGGCGGACTGGGACATCGTCTACACCTATTTTTCGCGTGACGGACGCTTCCGCGTTACCGGCGTTAACCAGGACGGCAGGACGGTTATCCACATCGCCGAAGGCGCCGACGAGAAGGCAGTGAAGCTGCCGGTCTTGCCTGCCGGTGAAATCCGCGGCGTGGCATTTTCCAAATCCAGCGCGCGCATAGCCTTCTATGTGAACGGCGATACCTCGCCCAGCAACCTGTTTACCTATGACTTTGCAACGAAAAAGGTCACGCAGCTGACGCAGAGCCTTTCCAAGGAGGTGAGCCCGGCCGATCTGGTCGAAGCCAAGGTAGTGCGTTTCAAGTCTTTCGACGGAATGGTGATCCCTTCGATTTACTATGCGCCGCGCGACGCTTCGCCGACTCACAAAGTTCCGGCGCTGGTGTACGTGCACGGCGGTCCCGGCGGCCAGACGACGCACGGCTACAACGCCCTTATCCAGTACCTGGTCAATCACGGCTATGCCGTGCTGGGCATCAATAATCGCGGCAGTTCCGGTTACGGCAAGACCTTTTTTGCGGCCGACGACCGCAAGCACGGCCGTGAGCCGTTGTGGGATTGCGTGGAGGCCAAGACCTACCTGGCGAGCCTCGGTTACATCGACCCGGAAAAGATCGGCATCATTGGCGGCAGCTACGGCGGCTACATGACGCTGGCGGCGCTTGCCTTCCGGCCGGAAGCGTTCAAAGTCGGTGTGGACATATTCGGTGTCGCCAACTGGCTGCGCACGCTCGAATCGATTCCCCCGTACTGGGAATCGTTCCGCAAGGCGCTGTACGAAGAAATCGGCGACCCGGCCAAGGATCGCGAGATGTTGATCGCGAATTCGCCGTTGTTCCACGCTAAGGAAATCCAGAAGCCCTTGTTCGTGGTGCAGGGCGCCAACGACCCGCGCGTGATCAAGCCGGAGAGCGATGAGATCGTCGAAGCGGTAAAAAAGAACAATGTGCCGGTGGAGTACGTGGTATTTGCCGATGAGGGCCACGGTTTTTCCAAGAAGAAAAACCAGATGGAATCGAACCGGAAAATCCTCGAATTCCTGGACAAATACTTGAAGTAAAAGCAACAAGGGAAAACGACGCAGGATTCGCCATGCACAGCATCACAGCCGCCATTCTTGCCGACAACAAGGGCAGGGATGGCGAGCGCCTGGGGCGCAAGCTCGCGGCGCTGCGCGCGGATGTGTTCGCCTTCTTTCGCGGTACCGCGCCCTCGTTTTATCGCGCGCTGAACCTGCCGAAGTCCCTGCTCGCGGCGCCGAAGGTGCTGGCCTGCGGCGACCTGCACCTCGAAAACTTCGGCAGCTACAAGGGCGATAATCGCCTCGTCTATTTCGATCTCAACGATTTCGACGAAGCTTGCGTCGCGCCGCTGACTTTTGAAGTGGTGCGATTTCTCGGCAGCATTTTTGTCGCCGCGAAATCTCTGAAAATCGCGCGCAAGGACGCCGAATTGCTGGCGAAGGTCTTTCTGGATCGCTATTGCGAAGCACTGATCACCACCAAACCACGTTGGGTGGAACGCTCGACGGCAACCGGTCCGGTCAAGGAGTTGTTGCAAAGCGTGCGCAACCGGCATCGCATCGATCTGGTCCGCAAGCGAACCGAAATCAAGAAAGGAAAAGTTCGACTCATTGTCGATGGCAGCCACGCGCTGAAGGCTTCGGACGCGGATCGCGCCAAGGCGGAGTCGATTTTGACGGCATACGCCAGCACCCAACCCGATCCCGCACAATTCGACCCCATCGATATTGCCCGTCGCATCGCCGGTTGCGGCAGCCTGGGCCTGGAACGCTACGTGGTGCTGGTGCGTGGCAGCGGTGCGGCCGAAGGTGGCTATCTCATGGATATCAAGCGGGCAGCGTCCTCATCGCTGGCCGCAAACATCAAGGTTGCGCAGCCGGCGTGGCGCAGCGATGCGGAACGAGTCGTTTGGTTGCAGCGCATCGGCCAGGCCATTCCGCCGGCGTTGCTGGGCGCCGTCGGGGCGGCAACCCGGTCGTATGTCATCCGGGAGTTGCAGCCGACCGCGGATCGCATCAACTTGCGAGACTTGGTCTCCCGCCGTGGGGCGTTGGCCGACGTGGTGCGTGCAATGGCGGAAACGTCCGCCTGGGCGCACCTGCGCGGCGCTTCCCGCTTCGGTGCGGACTCGGCCGATGCCCTGGGCCAGTATGCGCAGCGCGGCGCGTGGCGCAAGGACGTCCTGCAATATGCGTATCATGGCTGCGACGCAACGCTTTTGCAGTGGCAGGAATTTTCGGCGGATTACGACCGCGATGCCTCGCTGCAGTCGTGAGAGAATCGGGCAGCGATAATTCGCTGTATCTTGTCAGGCGACTCGCGATTCCCAGAAACGCAACGCACCCAGGACCCCATCATGAACACATCACCGCCGGTCGCCCCCATCGAATTCTATTTCGGCTCGGGGTCGCCCT
>CAZCKI010000397.1:0-3566 GCA_964498815.1 uncultured Burkholderiales bacterium | reverse complement strand
CCTTGACGAGAGGACTGTTGTTCGCCCTCGGCATGTCGCTGGCCTGCGTCGCGACGGCGCAGGCGACTCTGAAAGTGTCCGCCATCCCGGACGAGAATCCGACCGAATTGCAGCGTAAATTTGCGCCGCTCGGCAAATACCTGGAAAGCAGGATCGGCATGAAAGTAGAATTCACGCCGGTGACCGATTACGCCGCCACAGTGGAAGGCCTTGCCGCCGGCAAGCTCGATATGGTCTGGTACGGCGGGTTTACGTTTGTCCAGGCCCGGCTCAAGACCGGTACCGCGATCCCCATTGTGCAGCGGGAAGAAGACGAGCAATTCAAGTCGGTCTTCATCACACAACCAAATAGCGGCATCAATTCCCTGGCCGACCTCAAGGGCAAGACGTTTACCTTCGGTGCGCCCTCCTCGACCTCCGGCTCGCTGATGCCACGTTATTACTTGCTGAAGGCGGGTCTCGACCCGGAAAAAATGTTCCGCCGCGTTGCTTTTTCCGGTGCGCACGACGCAACGGCACTGCAGGTAGCGGGTGGAAAGGTTGATGCCGGCGCCTTGAATATCTCCGTGTATGAAAAAATGCTGGCCGATAAAAAAATCGATGCGGGTCAAGTGAAAGTGTTCTATACCACACCCGGTTACTTCGACTATAACTGGACGGTGCGCGGTGACCTCGACCCGGGTCTGATCAAGAAACTCACCGAGGCATTCCTGGCGCTCGACGCCAAGAATCCGGAGCACAAAGAGGTACTCGCCCTGCAGCGCGCCACAAGGTTCATCCCGACCAAGCCGGAGAACTACAAGAGCATCGAAGAAGCCGCCAAGGCGGCGGGATTGTTGAAGTAAGGCGCCGCGAGACATCGCGGTGCGAGCGGCACCTTTGACACCGCGCCCTCACGCGGGTATGCAAATCATCCTCAAAGACTTGACCGTCCGCCTCGGCGCGGGGACCGAGGCGCGCACCGCAATCGACCGGGTGTCGCTATCGCTGACGGCCGGCGAACAGATGGCCATTATCGGTCCGAGCGGTGCCGGTAAAACCACGTTCCTGCATACGCTGGCCATCGCCCATCGGCCGGCATCCGGCTCGCTGTCGCTATTCGGCCGGGATCCCTGGCAAATGGATGGCGGTGAACGGCACCGGATGCGAGCCAATTCTTTTCTGGCGCCGCAAGCGCCGCCGTTGCCGCCGCGCCAGCGCGTGGTCAACGCGGTGCTGGCGGGACGCCTGCCGCGCATGAGCACCGCGCAAGCTTTGCGTTCATTGATTTATCCGCTGGCCGCACCGGCCGCCGCTCTTGCCTTGGCGCGTTTCGGCATTGAGGACAAACTCACTCTGCGCTGCGACCGTCTATCCGGTGGCGAACGCCAGCGGGTAGGCCTTGCCCGCATGTTGCTTTCCGATGCGCCGCTCATTTTGCTCGACGAGCCGGTTTCATCGCTCGATCCGGTGCAGGGGGCGGCCGCCCTGCGCACCGTGCAGGAGGAGGCGACGACGCGTGGCGCGACGCTGGTGGTCAGCCTGCACGACGTCAACCTGGCCCTCAGCCAATTTCCACGGCTGGTTGGGCTGCGCAATGGCCGGGTCGAATTCGATGTGGCAGCCGGCGATTTACGCGAAGAGCAACTGACGGCGCTATATGGCGCCGAATTACCACTTGCTTCCAGCCATTTCGCACTGCCGGAGGCCGGCGCAGCTTCACCGCAGATCGCGCGCTGCTTCTGATGGCCGAAACGCTCGCGGTCGACCGTTGGCGCGATCCCGCGTGGAACGGCCGGCTGTTGCTGGCGATCCTGTTCCTCGCGGTCCTGTTGCCAGCCGGATATTTTGCCGAATTCAACCCCCTGGTATTTTTCGAGCCCTCCAGCCTGAAGGCGGCGAAACAATTTCTCGTCACATTCTTTCCCCCGGCACATTCCGCTGAATTCCTCCAGCTTGCCGCGGAGTCGACCTGGAAAACAGTGGCGATCGCCACTTCCGGTATTTTTTTCGCACTATTGATCGCAATTCCGCTTTCGCTGGTCGCCAATCAATCGCTGTCAGTTTCCATGATCGGCGTAGGCCGCATGTGCTTCTTTTGCCACAGTTTGCGCTACGCCATCCGCTGGCTCTTGATCGGTCTGCGCAGCGTTCCCGAATTGGTATGGGCCTTGTTGTTCGTGCGTGCGGTCGGCCTCGGCGACACCGCCGGCGTCATGGCGATCGTGCTCACCTACGGCGGCATGCTCGGCAAGGTGTTCATGGAGATTTTCGAGTCCGCCGAGGCCGAACCCACCCGCGCCCTGCTTCGCAACGGTTGCGGACGCATACAGGCTTTTTTTTACGGCGCGCTGCCCGCTTGTTTGCCTGAATTGGTGTCGTACACGGTGTATCGCTGGGAATGCGCGATTCGCGCCTCGGTCGTGATGGGCTTTGTCGGCGCCGGCGGCCTCGGGCAGCAAATGGAACTTTCCATGCGCATGCTGGCCGGAGGCGAAGTCATTTCCTTCCTGGCCATCTTCGTGGTACTCGTATGGATCGCCGACCTCGCCAGCCGCTTTCTGCGACGAATACTGGAATGAATTCTTCTTACGCGCGGACCACGGCCCCCCCCCGCCAGCGGATTGCGGCGGCCATCGTCTTGTTGATCGCTTTGCTGGTGGCCTCGCTGGCCAGCTTGACCGGCGACTGGGCGAGCCTGTTCAGCCTCAATTCCCTGAAGAAAATGGCGAGCCTGATCGCTTCGTTCTTCCCGCCTGCCGTGGAGTGGGAGTTCCTCCAAAAGATCGGCTTTGCCTCCCTCGAAACACTGGCCATTTCGTGGCTGGGCACCCTGCTGGCCATGGTGGCGGGCCTGCTGCTCGCCCTGCCTGCGGCGGGATATTGGGGCAGCGGCTGGCGCGCGCCGACGCGCTTTTTGTTCAATTTGTTGCGCGCCGTCCCGGAACTGGTCTGGGCCGCGATCCTGGTCATTGCAGCCGGGCTGGGACCATTCCCCGGCACGCTGGCGTTGGCGCTACATACCACCGGCGTGTTGGGACGTCTATTTACGGAATCGCTGGAGAACGCATCGCCCGAACCGATGGCCGCGCTGCGCCGCAACGGCGCCGCGGCGGTGCCGGCGTTTTGCTATGGCACATTGCCCTTGATCACGCCACAATTGACGAGCTACACCCTGTACCGCTGGGAAAACAATATTCGCGCCGCTAGCGTCTTGGGCGTTGCCGGCGCCGGCGGCCTCGGCCAGATGCTCTATTTTCACCTGTCGCTTTTGCAGTATCCGGAAACCGGCACCATACTGCTCGCCATGATCGCACTGGTCGCCCTGGTCGATGCTTGCAGCAATTTGCTGCGCAATCGCTCGATGGCGTAATTTGCCGATGGCGCCCGGCTCCGGTATCATTCGGCCCTTGCTCGTTGTGATGCATCGCGACAGGCGGATGAGCGGCTTCCATTTCCGGTCACACTCCATCGGTGACCGAATGGGCAAGACAGTTGTGAGTATTCGGAGAGGTGGATGAGCGGCTTTACGTTCCGGTCACACGCCATCGGTGACCGAACGGGCAAGACAGTAACGAGTATTCGGA
>CAZCKI010000396.1:0-3585 GCA_964498815.1 uncultured Burkholderiales bacterium | reverse complement strand
GCGATGATCTGCACTTCGTTATAAAAACCGTCCGGGAACAGGGGACGCAGGGGACGGTCGATCAAGCGGCAGGTGAGAATTTCCTTTTCCGAAGGACGGCCTTCGCGCTTGAAAAAACCGCCGGGGATCTTGCCCGCGGCGAAGGTTTTTTCCTGGTAGTCCACGGTGAGCGGAAAAAAGTCCTGGCCTTCCTTGGCCTCACGGCGCGCAACGCAGGTCACCAGCACGACGGTGTCGTCCATGGTCACCAGGACTGCGCCGTCGGCCTGCCGGGCGATTTCACCGGTCTCGAGCGTCAACGTGTGACGTCCGTATTGCAGCGTTTTCTGGATAGATTTCATTCGGGAATTCCCTTTATTGTTTATCGTCGATTTGGATCAAAGGCCGCATCACCATTGCGCGGCCGGCTGAATAATTTGAAATGAAAAAGCCCCGCTGTCCGGTAGGGAACAGGGGGGCTTTGGCGTCAATGCTTCCTTACTTACGCAGGCCGAGTTGATCGATCAGCTTGCGGTAGGTCTCGAGCTTGGTGCGCTTCAGGTAATCGAGCAGGCTGCGACGCTTGCTGACCATGCGCAGCAGGCCGCGGCGACCGTGATGGTCCTTGACGTGCTTCTTGAAATGGTCGGTAAGATCGTTGATGCGCGCGGTCAGCAGTGCGACTTGCACTTCCGGCGAGCCGGTGTCGCCTTGGGCGCGCTGATGAACTTGCATGACTTCTGCGGTATTGATGGCCATGATGGCTCCTCATTTCACGTATCGTTTCGCCGATACTTGCGGCGCGGGGCGCGCTGGGAAGTCCCCGAAAAGCCGCTCATTATATCGTGCAGCGCAGCAAAAAGGCAATGAAAACGATGGTTTAGGGCTGCCGGGAGTCGGCTTCGCGTGCCATTACGCGCACCGGCACGATGCGCACCCCACCGGTCGTGTTTCCGGCCTGCCCCACCCCAAGGAAGCGCCCGGCGGGACCGTGCAACTGAACTTCCCCCTGCAGGTCAGCCGCCGGACCGGGCACCCAGCCGCCATTGCTGAAAATGCGCGCATCCTCCTCGTCCAGCACCGCGTCCGGCAGGCTTGCACACAGTTCGTCCGCCGGCAGCAATAGTGCGTCCCTGCCGGCCGTGTCCAGCGCTTCCAATTGCTCGAGCGTAACCGCGTTTTCCAGCGAAAAGGCCGCAGTCGCCGTGCGCCGCAGGCCGATCAGATGCGCGCCGCAGCCCAGCGCTTCGCCGATATCCTCGGCCAGCACGCGAATATAGGTGCCCTTGCTGACGCGGGTGTCTAGCACCAGCTGGTCACCCTGCAAAGAGATCAGGTCCAGTTGCAGCACATCGATAGCGCGTTCGGCGCGTTCTACTTCCAGGCCCTTGCGCGCAAGCTTGTAGAGCGGCACGCCATCCTGTTTCAGCGCCGAATGCATGGGCGGCGTCTGGGTGCGCTTGCCGCGAAAGGATTGTAGTGCAGCCTCGATGCCCTCGCGATCCACACGCACCTCGCGCGTTTCGACGATATGTCCTTCGGTGTCGGCGGTGGAGGTCTTGATGCCGAGCTTGAGCGTGGCGCGATAGGCCTTGTCCGCATCGAGCATGAAGCGCGCGAACTTGGTGGCCTCGCCCAGGCAGATTGGCAGAAGGCCGGTGGCGAAAGGGTCAAGGGTGCCAGTGTGTCCGGCGTGCAAAGCCTGATACAGCCATTTGACGCGGCCCAGCGCACTGGTCGAAGAAAGGCCCGCCGGCTTGTCCAGCAGGAAGACGCCGGTCAGCGCGCGCCGCCCGCTCACAATCGCGTCTTACTCGGGGTGACTGGCGTCGTCCGCCACGGCCTGGTCGATCAGGCTGGACAGGCGTACGCCGCGTTCGATTGAGGTGTCGATCTCGAAATGCAGGGTGGGAACGGTGCGGATCGGCAGCAGGTGGGCGATGCCCGAGCGCAGGAAGCCGGCCGCGCTTTGCAGCCCGTGCCGGCACGATTCGACCTGCGCCTCGGTACCTAGCGAGGTGAAAAATACCTTGGCGTGCGAGGTGTCGCGCGACACTTCCACATCGGTGATCGTCACCATACCAACGCGCGGGTCGCGCAATTCCAAGCGGATCAGGTTCGACAGTTCGCGCTGGATCGCCTCGGCGATCTTGCGGTTGCGGGATTCGTGGCTCATCGGCGATTGGCGCTTACACCAGGGTACGCGCCACCTCTACGGTCTCGAACGCTTCCAGCTGGTCGCCGACGATGATGTCGTTATAGTTCTTGAGCGACAGGCCGCACTCGAAACCGGCCTTGACCTCGCGCGCATCGTCCTTGAATCGCTTCAGCGAATCGAGCTCGCCGGTAAAGATCACCACACCTTCGCGCAGCAAACGGATGCTGGACGAACGCTTGATGGTGCCGTCGAGCACGAAGCAGCCCGCCACCGATCCGACCTTGGAAATCTTGAACACATTGCGGATTTCGACCAGGCCGACGATGTTCTCCTTGATTTCCGGGGAGAGCATGCCGCTCAGCGCCGCCTTCACGTCATCGACCGCTTCGTAAATGATGTTGTAGTAACGCACCTGCACGCCGGCCGTTTCCAGAAGCTTACGGGCGAGAGCATCGGCGCGCACATTGAAGCCGATCATGACGGCCTTGGAGGCGAGCGCCAGGTTGACGTCGGACTCGGTGATGGCGCCGACACCGGCGTGCACCACATTGACCTTGACCTCGGCCGTGGAAAGCTTGCCCAGCGCATGGGCGAGCCCCTCGTAGGAGCCCTGCACGTCCGCCTTGATGATGATGGCGAGCGACTTGACGGCGTCTTCGGCCATCTGGTCGAAGGCGTTTTCGAGCTTGGCGGCGCTTTGCTTGGCCAGCTTCACGTCGCGGAACTTGCCCTGGCGGAACAAGGCGATTTCGCGCGCCTTGCGCTCGTCGTTGACCACCATGACGTCGTCACCGGCGTTCGGCACATCGGTCAGACCCTGCAATTCAACCGGAATCGAGGGGCCGGCTTCGGCAACACTCTTGCCGTTTTCGTCGAGCATGGCGCGCACCCGGCCGAATACCGCCCCGGCCAGCACCATGTCGCCCTTTTTCAGCGTGCCGGCCTTGACCAGCACCGTCGCCACCGGGCCGCGACCCTTGTCGAGACGCGCTTCGATCACGACACCGCGCGCAGGAGCCTGCTTGACCGCCTTCAGTTCCAGCACTTCGGACTGCAGCAAAATGCCGTCGAGCAATTTGTCGATGCCTTCGCCGGTCTTGGCCGATACCGGGATGAACATGACGTCGCCGCCGTATTCTTCCGGCACGACTTCGTTGGCCACCAGTTCCTGCTTGACCCGATCCGGATTCGCCTCAGGTTTATCGATCTTGTTCATGGCGACGATGATAGGCACCTTGGCGGCGCGCGCATGCGCGATCGCTTCCTTGGTCTGCGGCATGACACCGTCGTCGGCCGCCACCACCAGCACCACCAGATCGGTCACCTGCGAGCCGCGTGCGCGCATGGCTGTAAAGGCTTCGTGGCCCGGGGTATCGAGGAAAGTGATCACACCCTTGGGCGTGGTGACGTGATAAGCGCCGATATGCTGGGTGATGCCGCCGGCCTCA
>CAZCKI010000395.1:0-3585 GCA_964498815.1 uncultured Burkholderiales bacterium | reverse complement strand
GGGCGCCTGCTCGCGCACCAAACGGGCGGCCAGAAAATCGGGCCAGCGGTTGTTGCCGTCGGTGGTGGCGCCGTGACCATCGGTGATCGAATCGCCGATCGCCACCACTGCGCCCACACTATTCGGCGCTTCGACTTCGATATCGGCGAGCTGATACCAATGCTCCACTTTGGCCGCGTCCGGCCAGGCGGCGTCCATCACGCGGTTGCCTTTGAGCAGGAAACTGTTGGCGCGGGAGCCGGGATGGCCGGTCTGGCGAATCGGCTCACCTTTGAAATACAAAGAGACCGCAAGGTCGCTTGCGGCGCCGTGTTCCAGGGCCACCGGGTCGCTGTAGTACTCGGCACCGGCCGGAATCATGACCGAAGCACGGCCGGCAAAGGTCAACGCGCGCGCCGAGGGGCCGTCTATTCCCGGCTTGCCCGCCGCCTCAGCCTTGGCGATGCCGGCCGCCTCGATGAACAGCGGCGTGGTACCGGCGGCATTGCTGAGGCGTACCCGCAGACGGCTGCCGCCCAGCGAAACATGCACGATCTGGCGCAGGCTGGCGTCGCGCCATTGTTCCGCCGGCAGGAGGTTTTGTAGCTCCGGAAGATACACCGCAGTCCCCCACGAAGCCACCCAGTGCACTCCCGGTTTTGCCTCGGGAGGCGGACCCCAGGCGCAGGGCGCGGCCGTTAGCAAAGCGGCGAGGCCCAGCGGGAGAACGTATTGACTTGAACGCAGGACTCCCCCAGAATTATCGAATGGTAGCTCTATCTTATCCGGGGTCTGGCGCCGGTAGCAATCCCGCCGGGGAGGCTCCACTCCGTCCGCATGCTGTTATTCACCTATAAATTCACCCGAAACACTTAGACAAAAACAGGTGACTCAAACCGCTCTCCGCGTCGCGCTTGCACGCAAGCACTGCCGCCCCAGCCGCCTCCTGGGTGCGCGACGTACGCCGACAATGGCTTGCACCCCGGATACGCTGCAGCGGCCCGCATCGCAAACTTCGACCGGCCGACCCTGAACCCGGGGCGCCGCCGAACTCAACAGAAAGTCGAGAATCGCCTTCATGATTCGTAATCCCGTCCTGCCCGGCTTCAACCCCGATCCTTCCATCTGCCGCGTAGGCGAGGACTACTACATCGCCACCTCCACCTTCGAATGGTATCCGGGCGTGCAGATCCACCATTCGCGCGACCTGGTTAACTGGAAGCTGGTGGGCCGGCCGCTGACTCGCGCTTCCCAATTGGACATGCGTGGTAACCCCGATTCCTGTGGCATCTGGGCGCCCTGCCTGTCGCACGCCGACGGCCTGTTCTGGCTGGTCTATACCGACGTCAAGCGCTACGACGGCAATTTCAAGGATACGCACAACTACATCGTCACCGCGCCCGACATCGCCGGCCCGTGGAGCGACCCCGTGCACGTGAACTCCTCGGGTTTCGATCCCTCGCTATTCCACGATGACGACGGCCGCAAATGGTTTGTCAACATGGTCTGGAATTACCGCATGCACTCGGCCGCCGGCCATGCCAAAACGCCGGCCTTCGACGGCATCCTGCTGCAAGAATGGGACGCCAAGTCCGGCAAGCTGGTCGGCCCGGTCGAAAATATTTTTCGCGGCAGCCCGCTCGGCTTTGTCGAGGGCCCGCACCTCTACAAGCGCAAAGGCTGGTACTACCTGACCACCGCCGAGGGCGGCACCGCTTACGACCACGCCGTCACCATGGCGCGTTCGCGCTCGCTGCACGGTCCCTATGAGATGCATCCGCTGGTGCACCCGATCACCTCCAAGGACGCGCCCGACGCGCCGCTGCAGCGCGCCGGACACGGCCAGATTGTCGAAACGCCGGACGGTCAGGTCTATCACACGCACTTGTGCGGCCGCCCCCTGCCCGGTACACGCTTGTCGCCGCTCGGTCGCGAAACGGCTCTGCAGCAATGCCGCTGGGGCGAGGATGACTGGCTGTATCTGCTTGGAGACGGCGTTGTTCCTCACCTTGATGTGGAATCGCCCGACCAATCCACCAAGCCGCTGCCCCACAAGGAAATATGGCGCGATTTTTCCGGATGTCGTGAGTTGCCCATTGAATTCCAATGGCTGCGAACCCCTCACCCCGAGCGACTGTTCGCACTGACCGGCTCGGCCTTGCGCCTGTTCGGCCGGGAATCGGTTGGCAGTTGGTTCGAGCAAAGCCTGGTGGCCCGTCGGCAGGAAGACTTCGTGTTTCGATCCGAAACCTCGCTTGCCTTCGACCCGGTCACCTACCAACAGGTCGCCGGGCTGACCTATTACTACAATCGTTTCAAATTCCATTTCCTGGCAATCACCTGGCACGAAACCCTGGGAAGGGTGCTGACCGTGATGTCCTGCCCGGGAGATTATCCCGACGGACGCATGACCTTCGCCCTGCAGGCGCCCATTCCGCTGCCCGCAACCGGCGCCATCGGTCTCGCCGCCGAAATCGATCACGCCGGCTTGCAGTTTTTATACGACGCGGGCGAAGGCTGGCGCGAGGCGGGCCCGCCATTGGACGCGAGCGTCATTTCCGACGAAGGCGGCAGGGGCGCGCATGGCTCTTTTACCGGTGCCTTCATCTGCATGCTGGCCTTCGATACGTCCGGAGCGGCGCGTCCGGCGGATTTCAGCCATTTCACCTATACGCCGCGATAGTGTCGGCCGGTACCCCACCATTGCCTGTGTGAGCTATGCTAGTTGCAGGGACAGGCGAAGCAGAAAGCACCCATGAGCACACTCGATCCGCAAACGCGCGCCAAGCTTGAAACCGTCAGTGTGGCCACACTGTGCACGGCGCTATTCAAGCGCGGACTGCGCAATCAACTGATCCAGGATGTGCATCCCCTCAATCCCTCTGCCCGTTCCATGGTCGGCGAGGCTTTTACTTTGCGTTACATCCCGGCGCGCGAGGACCTCAATCCGATCAGTGTCTTCCTCGATCCCGCGCATCCGCAGCGCAAGGCGGTCGAGGACTGCCCGCCTGGTGCCGTATTCGTGATCGACAGCCGCAAGGATCCGCGCGCGGCCTCCGCAGGCGCGATCCTGGTGTCGCGGCTGATGGTGCGCGGCGTGGCCGGCATCGTCACCGACGGCGGCTTTCGCGATTCGCCCGACATCGCCAAGCTGGCCATTCCCGCCTATCACAGCCGCCCTTCCGCGCCGACCAATCTCACCCGTCACCAGGCCCTGGACATCAATGTGCCGATCGGCTGCGGCGATGCACCGGTGTTTCCGGGCGACGTGATCGTCGGCGACGGCGAAGGCGTAGTGGTCATTCCCGCCGGCATCGCCGACGAGATCGCGGAAGAGGCCTTCGAAATGACGGCGTTCGAAGACTTCGTCAGCGAAGAAGTCCTGAAGGGCCGCTCCATCATCGGCCTCTATCCGCCGACGCAGCCGCAGGCGCTCGCCGATTTCGCCATCTGGCGCAAAGCCAAAGGCCGCTGAAATGCCAGAATGATGGATTCAGTGGCCGGTGAATCCTGGGCCGGGCCTGCCGCAGAGGAATGACAATGAAGCTTCACCCGACCTTGGAAAAAATCACCCGACTTGTGGAGGAGCGCAGCCGCCTCACGCGC